>CAJATL010000256.1 GCA_903944895.1 uncultured Bacteroidota bacterium | reverse complement strand
TTGTTTTTTACCCTTGCCAGCATTCCTTTTGCAATCGATCTTATCCAAAATAAGCTGACCTGGAAAACATCAGCAGGTTTTGCATTTTTTGCCACCCTGGGTTTACTTCAAAAAGTAACAACCGCAGCTCCTGTGCTGTTGATCCTGGCTGTAATTGTAGCCATCACCTTATTCAAATCATCCGGAGTAAAATTTCCTCCAATCCTAAGCCTGATCATTCTTGCTTTTTCATTCCTGACCCCGTTAATCATCGTTTTTATGTGGACAGCATTCACCGATTCGGTGAAATCCCAAAATCCGCTGTTTCTCACCTTCGGCAAGTTAACGCAGATGTATTTCGGCACTTTTGAGCAGCGTATTGATGTAAACGTGCTGAAAACTTTTTTTTGGGATCGGATTATTACGAAAAATGCCGGAGGATTCTTAGGACTGGCTATCCTCGGCTTTGGCCTGTATCATGCCAAAAAAAAGATACGATCGCTGATATTGATCAGCCTTTTAATGTTTGCCTTGCCCATTCTGATATTTTTTAATGCCCATCTGGTACACTATTATTACCAGGTTTCTTCGATTGTTTTTCTTACCATTGCCCTTGCCATTGCATTGGTGGAAGTTTTACCCGAGCGAATCGGAAAAATACCATTTTCACCGGCACTCACGCTTATTCTGGTTGGCTTGAATTTTTACGGATTTTTCCCGGAATATGCCGTTGCAATCCGGGGAACTTTCAACCCTTCCAAAACAAATATTCTTGCTGTTGCTGATGTTATCCGCAGGTACACGCCTACCGAAAGTGCAATCGTGGTTTTTGGGGCTGATTGGAGCAGCGAAACATGTTATTATTCCGAACGAAAATCGTTTACTGTTCCTGCGTGGTACGAAAAGTTTGATTCCGTCTGGAAGGCTCCATCGAAATTTATTGGTGATAAAATGCCCGGCGCCTTAGTTTTTTACACAAATACAAATGAAAACCAGCTTAATAAAATCCTGTCGAGGCCTGATGTGAAATCGGATTCATGTCTTTTTAAAATTCTAGACACGTATGTTTGGTTACCGGGAGTAAAAACGGTTTATTTGCCGATGAGTAACCGACATCTTAAACCTATGGAGTTTTATGAAAAAATGCCCGACCCGATACCCGGAGGTCAGGTTGAGACAAAGTTAAGTGGATGTGACGGGGTTATCGAACAGGTAAATGAGATTTCTCCAATCCGGGATTATATAGAAGCAACTGATTTTTTATCAGTCAGCGGCTGGATGGCAGTTTCTGCCATGCAGGGAATCGCTCCTGATCAGATTTTTCTCACCCTAAAGGATACTGCCGGAAAAACCAACTATTTCACAACCATTAGCCAGTTGCGGGAGGACGTAATTCAAGCTTTTAAAAAACCCGAAATGGGAAATGTTGGTTTCAGAAGCACCATCGATGTAAGTGGTTTAAGCGGAAATTATGTCCTTGGACTGGCAATGGAATATCAGGGACAACTTACAAGCTGCGAACAATTTAACATCCATATCAACATTAAATCATCATCTGCTCAGTAAATTAAACTTAACTACAACGTTTTTTTTGAAAATGACTACAAACTTTAGAGAAATATGAGTCTACAAACTGCAATAACTATTCAAGCTCTTTCCAAATCATACAAGCTTTACCATTCGCGCTACAGCCGCATGAAGGAGTTTTTTCATCCTTTAAGGAAATCGTTTCACCGGAAACATGACGCGCTGAAGGATATTTCATTTGAGCTAAATCGTGGGGAAGTATTGGGAATTATTGGTGAGAATGGCAGTGGAAAGTCCACTTTGCTGAAAATCCTTAACTCCGTTGTTACCCCGACTTCAGGGAGTTTTACAAGCCATGGAAGGATAACGGCCCTGTTGGAATTAGGGGGTGGATTCAACAATGAATTGACCGGCATCGAAAACTTATTCTATCTCGGCGCCATCCAGGGTTATACGAAAAAGGAAATGAAAAGCAAAATTGATCAGATACTCGAATTTGCCGACATCGGCGAGTATGCTTATCAGCCGGTAAATACCTATTCGAGCGGGATGTATGTGCGCCTTGCATTTTCGATGGCCATCAACATTGATCCGGATATCCTGATTACCGACGAGGCTTTGTCGGTTGGCGATATCCGTTTTCAACAAAAATGTTTCCGCAAAATCAGGGAGTTTAAAAATATGGGTAAAACAATTTTGATTTGTACCCACAGCCTTTCGGTGGTAAAGGATTTCTGCACGCGGGCGATCTGGCTTCACGAAGGCGAAATAAAAGAACAAGGCGATCCTGTTTTTGTTGCTGATTGTTACAATGCCTACATGCTTTCCAGGAGTAGTGATCTCACCATCAATAACTCCGTAATAAAAGCTTTAAAAGGTTTCGATATGATTTTTCCGGCAGAGGCTCCTGATTTGATCTGGCAAAATCTGAGTGATTGCGACAACTATGGAACAGGAAAAATCGACATGAAATTTGCCGCTCTGGTCGAACGAAAAGCATTTCGTGCCGTAAATGAGCTTAAAGGTGGCGAGCCGGTCAGGATTTATCTCATGATGAAAGCACTTGACGAAATATATAATCCCGGGATTCAACTGACGTTGAATGGCGATTTTGGTAACTCCGTCATCAAAATGATGAGCTATCATTACAAAATACCGCTCCGTTTTAAAGTGGGGATTACACAAATTGTAGCTGTTGATTTTGATTTTCCACACATTGGTAATGGCCGGTATTCGTTTTCATTCGGCATATCATCGATAATCGAAAATGAAGAACAACAGATTCAATGGGTTCATGATGGTTTAATCATCCAGGTCAGTAATCCGGATCCGCTTTATAAAAACGGTGCCCTGATTGTTATCAGCAAGGCCACTTTTATGGTTCTCGAATAAAAAATCAACTCTACTTCACTGCATTAAAATTATAATCAAACTTTTCGGATATGACACTGATCGAAACTATTCATAACTCGTTAAATTCGTTGCTGAAACAACGAACTATCATTTACACCCTGGTTGTGCGGGACTTTAAAAGCCGCTATCTGTCTTCATTTATTGGATTACCCTGGGCATTTATTCAACCAGCGGTTTATGTGTTTGTAATCTGGTTTGCCTTTACTTATGGATTACGGGGCGGATTAGCACCAGGTGGCGGACCTTTTGCGCCCTGGCTAATTGTGGGCATGATCCCGTGGATGTTTATCAGCCAGACTATGATCGTAAGTTGTATGGCGTTGTCGGAATATTCGTATCTGATCAAAAAAACCAGGTTTAATGTCAGCCTGATACCGGTGATTAAGATATTATCTGGAATGCTTGTTCACCTCATCATGGTTTCGATTATTATTGTGATCCTGATTTTCAGTTTTAAGATTTATCCTTCCATTTACTGGATTCAGATTTTTTATTACTTGTTTGCAACTTTTGTCCTGCTTGCCGGCATAGCCTGGTTTGTAGCATCGGTGAATGTTTTTGTCAGAGATATGGCTCACGTCGTCAATATCCTCACCTCCATGTTATTCTGGGCAACGCCCATCATCTGGCCGTTTACCACTTTAGAGGGAAATTACAGGTACATCGCATTACTGAATCCTTTTTTTTATATCACCGAGGGGTACAGATACACTTTTATCGAAAAACGATGGTTTTTTGAATTTGTGGAAATGAACGTGTACTTTTGGGTGGTTACGATTTTCATTTTTGTGATGGGGGCATTTACTTTTAAAAAACTAAAACCCGACTTTGGAGATATCTTGTAAATTGAACGTGAAGAAAATTTCGACATGCTGTTAAAACAAATTTTGAGATGAAAAAGCCACAACATCAAAATACAAACTACCTATTATACGACTTCGACAAGTTCTGGAGGTTCATTCCTTTGCACAGGCCTCAGAAGGAAGTATTAAAGCAAATATTCTTTTCGATGTTCCCCTTTTATTTTCAACGCTGGGCAGCTTATCAAAACTGGAAAAATGCACAACAATTTTCAAACAGCAACCAAAAATCCGGAACTTCAGGTTTCTGGTATCGCAAACTTTACCTCTCCCATCAAATCAACATTGCAAAACCTGATGATCTTCACGTAAAACCTTTGGAAAGTTCAAAACTTGCGATCGTTATTCATGTGTATTACGACGACATTTTCAGGGAAATAATAAAGCTCCTCGATCAGTCCGAATTCAAAGATTTTACCTTGTACATTACATCACCAGCTCATTTATCCAACACCATCGACGAGATCCTCAGTAAAACATCTTTCCGGTATTTCCGGATGACGGTTGAAAACCGCGGAAGAGATATTATGCCGTTTCTAAAGATCTTGCCAATAGTTTTTGAAGATGGTCACCAACTGGTTTTAAAACTTCATACCAAAGGCTCAAATCATTTCAAACGGAAAGCGCTGTGGCGAAATGACTTATTTGAAAAATTGATCGGGAAGGGAAATTTGAAAAAGAACATTCAGGTTTTCAGCCAGAATCCGCACATCGGAATGCTTGGCCCAACAGGCAACATCCTGCTGATGTCGGTATATTATGGGGCAAATGCTTTGGCAGTGGCAATGCTGGGCAGTAAATTAGGTGTCGGAAAGCAGCAGATGCAAAATCTTTGTTTCGTGGCCGGTAGCATGTTTTATGCCAGGAAGGAA
>CAJATL010000255.1 GCA_903944895.1 uncultured Bacteroidota bacterium | reverse complement strand
TGAATCACTTGAACAACGAAAAACCCAAAATAACCTCGAAAAGAAACTGGATTATCTTAGAAGAAAGCTGCTTTTAACAGAAAAACAACTTTCTCTATGTGCTTAATTATCACCAAATTCATGACAGGTTAGATGAAAGTTGAAAGTTGGCAGTCAATCATAAATCACCTAACTCCTAACTTTAAATACTTTAGGCACTCTAAGTACTTTAGTCACTTCTCAATAATCAAGATACTCCTGAAAAACCACCTGCAGGTAGGATTTCCCGTTTTTAATGGTCTGTTCACCGATGTTTTCAGGATTTTTCCAATAATATATTTTCAGATCGGCATCATAGCTGAAGCCAGTTCCGGGTTCGGTCCAGATAACGCCGTTATCGAAACCAAAATAGCGGAATTTTGGTGCGTAAGGATTAAACAGGTTGCGGCTCCAGTTAAACTGATCGTGAGGAAGTTCCATCTGAGCCAGGATTGTAGCTGCAAAATCAACCTGCGAACCGGGCTGTTCCCATTGTTTCCCGCGATATTCTTCTTTAATCACATTTCCATAAAATAAAACCGGAATACTGTGATACTCCACAGTATGATAAGGCCAGTTTTTATAAGAATTATGGCTGTGGTCGGCAGTTAAAATGAAAAGTGTGTTGTCGAACCAGGGCTGGGTGCGTGCTTTTTCGAAAAATTCTCCCAGGCAATGATCGGCGTAATAGGCCGAGTTGATGAAATGATTTTCGTTACCACCCCAGTCAAAAATTTCTTCCATCGGTTGGTCGTAAGGCGAATGAGAGCTGAGGGTGAAAAGGCCTGCAAAGAAAGGTTGCTTTTCGTTGTTCAGGTCGCGGTAAAGCCTGTCGAGGGTAAATTCGTCATGAACGCCCAATTTGCCTTGCGGGATTGATTTATCAAAATTATCTCCTTCGATTATCCTTTTAAACCCATTGTAAATGATGTAGCCTTTGATATTTCCATAAATGAGCTGGCCACCAAAATAAAAGGAAGTGGCGTAATCCAGATCGTTGAAGATGTGCACCAGGCTTGGCAGATGCACGAATTTGTCGGGTTGCTTGGTGATGGCAGAAATCGGATGTGCCGGAAATCCACCAAAAATAGAAGCCATCCCTTGTTCGGATCGCGAACCACTCGAAAGTATCTGGTTAAACAAAATGCCGCCTTGCTCAAGTTTCCTGAATTCCGGCGTAATTCCGGGTTCTCCGCCAAGCGATTCGATCAGATCTGACGACCAGCTTTCGAGCATCAGGATTACAATGTTTGGCCTTTTGGTGGTAAGAATGTTTATCGTCGTATCTTTTGGAGTCAGGTAAATTTGCTCCACCGTCTTTTTAGCTTCAGCCAGATCGTAAAAATTGTAAGGATTTTTCCCAAAATTCTCCAGATTTTCTTTGATGCTGATGTACAAGTTATAGGCATTATTTGTGGCAGCCAGGTTTAAGATGTTTTTATCAGAATAATACGATTGACTCTGAATGATGGGTATTTGCTGAAATCCGCCACGCATCCCGACCAGTATAAAAGGAGGAGTGACGATCAGAAAAATCAGTGAAAAATAATAATTGGATTTCTCGATATGGATATTTTTATAGAAAAATTTCCGGTACATCCAGAACGAAAAAACCGTTAAACCGCCAACAATCATCAGCAAAGCAAAAAATTCCATCGTTGATGCCGAATTAAAGACTTCTGAAGGATGTTCGAGGTAGCGGAGCGCCTTGTAGTTAAGTTTGGTTTTCCATTCGCCGTAAAGACCTAATTCACCTCCGGTAATAAGGGTGTACATCAAAATCATCAGCAAGGTGTAAATTTTATTGATGGTGTTGAGAAAGGATTTTTGCCAGATAGATTGGATCACCAAAACGAAAAACGGGATTACCAGTAAATAGCTGGCGGTGGCCAGATCAAGTTTCAGGGCATGATAAAAGCCGGCTAAAGTTTCGAAAAAACCGGCACCATCGGCTTTGAGGTTGCCCAGGTAAAAAACCAGGAATATCAGGCGGGCTAAAGCGAAAAACAACATCCAGAACAGCAGTTGTTTCAGTAACGAAACGATAATTTGCTTCATATCTAAAAATAAAACTTAAACAGATTTGGGTTTAATTTGTTGTCTTCGATTTGAGGATAAATCTGTCGTAAACAAATAAAAGCATCACGGTGAGCAGTCCGATTCCGGCAAAGACCATCCAGATATTGCCCGGGTGATAAGTATTCCAGAGATAATTGGTGAGTTCCCGTTCGGTCATTCCCATCAATCCTGCTGCCTGGTTCAGGTAATCGTTTTGGGTGAAATGTTCCGAAATTTCAGGTAAATCAAGCCCACGGGCAGCAACTTCTCTTTGAAGCAAATTGATCTTATCCGACATTTTCCCGTAAACGTCGCCTGATAATATCCCGGCAAGAAAATTACCTCCGGCCAGCGGAATGAACGATGCACCCATATAAAGCGCCGTTTTTTCTTTTGGGGCAATCCGCCCGATATATTCGGTAATTTTTGGAGAACTGGCCATCTCACCCCATCCGAAAATCAAAACCGAAATAAACAGGAAAAGCGGATTATTGGTGCAAAACATGAGTGAAAGTCCCAATGCATTAACCGCGATTCCAGACATCATCGCGTTTAGCGGTTTGAGTCTCATCAACAGCGCCGAAACAAAAACCTGGAAAATGATGATGTAAAAAGCATCAATATTCGACAGCATTTCGGGTGCGATGGTTCCCTGATCGGTTCCAATAGCCGAAGCAAGGCCGGGCGAAAAGGAGTGAAGCAGGTTATAAATCACGGAAGTGTCCATCCATTGATCAATAAAAACCGGAAGCGAATAAAACAACTGGTTGTAAATCGACCAGAATCCAATGATAATCACGAGGAACATAACAAGTTTTACGTCACTGATGGCAGTGCGGATATTTCTGAAAATGGTCAGCAGTGATTTTCCCAAAGGGTCGGTATTTTTTGGCTGTTCAGGCTCTTTAAATACAAAAAGTACAATAATCAGATTAATCAGAATTGCCGCCGCCGACATAAAAAACATGTATTGCCAGTTGATAACGCGGAGTTTGCTGGCCATTACCGGTCCTAAAAAGGCTCCGATATTCACCATCATGTAAAATATTCCAAAACCAATCGAAGAGGTTTCGCTGGTAGTAGTTTTGGCAATGGTTGCCGAAATGATGGGTTTAAAAAGGGCAGCACCCAGAGCCACGTAAAGGAAAACCAGGTAGAGCGAAAAGTAGGTTTTGAAAATTCCCATCATCAGGTAGCCGCTTGCCAGGATGAGATAAGCCACAATAAGCACGCGGCGGTAGCCGTATCGGTCGGCAATGGCGCCGGTGATGAGTGGTAAAAAGTATAGAATGGCCACTACCGGGCCCATCATATAGCCTTTTTGTTCCTGCGAAAACCCGAGCGCTCCTGTTTCCTGAGACCCTGTAAGATAAAGCGCAAGCAGCATAAAAATGCCGTACCACGCCCATCGCTCGAACAATTCCATGGTATTGGCCACCCAAAATGCCCGTGGATATTTTTTTATTACTCCGATTATTTTGCTCATTGATTTCTTTTCTAAACTTTAACGGGCAAAGATAGAAAACAAGTTTAACGAGGCTGTTTTTTCCTGAGTTTCCCGTGCATCATAAGCAGTATAATGATTAGGACAAAAATGAATGCTACCAGTCCGGCAATCCAAACCATCGAAGCGGAATTTAAGATAAAGAGGAAATTTGAATTTGTGCCGGAACCACTTTGGTCGGAAGATGCCTTGTCGGTTTCTGATGATTGTTTTAAAGCCAGTAATTCGCCGGCATCAATATTTAACGAATCCTGAAGCCGGATGTACTGATCGAGGTAAACTTCGGCGCTGTCCATTTGATGAATTGCTGCAAAAGTAAGCGAGATGTACCTTGCATTTTCGGCCAACTCAGGCAGCAAGCCGGTTTCGGAAGCAATCTGATTTGATTCGCGGTAGTATTCCATCGCTTTTTCGAAGTCGTTTTGCAGGGCAAGATTATGGCCAATAAAGGTTAAGGTTGCAGCAATATCGCGTTTATTGCCGAGCTCATGATTGAGTTTTAAACTTTGGATAAAGATTTCGTTTGCACGGAGCAAATTTCCCTGGGTTTCGTAAACCTGGCCAATGATAACCAAAGTAGCAGCAAGGCCTTTTTTATCATCAATTTTTTCCCTGAGTTCGAGGGATTCGGAAAGACAATCGAGGGCTTCGGTCGTTTTTCCGTTTTCGGCGAAAATGGATCCCATATTTCTTAGCGCAATGGCTTTATTCCAGAGGTCGTTGATGCTGCTTGCCAAAACGATGGCTTCGCGATAGTTTTGTAAAGCCTCCTCGGCAAATCCCTGACTTTGGTAAATCGACCCAACATTTATCAGCAGCCGGACGCTGCTTTGAGGATTGTTGATGGCATTGTTGATGGCGATGGCTTTTTTGTAATTATCCAGGGCTTTGGCATAATCGCCCCGGAAATTGTAATTGTTTCCAATATTCGTTAAAACCATGGTGATGTATTTTTGGTCGTTGAGCAAAGTTTTAATTTTTAAGGCGGTTTCAAGATCAGCCAGGCCTTCATCGAATTTGCCTATAGTAGAATTGATGGTGCCAATGGCGTTCAAACATTCGGCCCATCCTGAACTGTCGCCGGTTTGATTAAAAATCTGGTAGGCCTGCCGGTAAAGGATGATGGCCGTATCGTAACTTGCGGTCATAAAATTTACGTTTGCAAGGCTTTTGAGCGAGCGGGCAAGCAAAGTTTTATTTTCGGTTTTTTGCGCTATAATAATTGCTTCGGTGGCAAAGGTTCTTGCTTTTGCCGGATCTGACCGCCGGAGCTTCTCAGAAAAGTCAGTCAGATGAATTACCTGCTCTTCATAGTTCCTGCCCGACTTTACCGAGTCGATCTCATGCCTGTAATCCTGCGCCTGCATTGGGATTAGACAAACAAAAATCAAACAAACAAATGTCAAAAACATCCGGAAATAAAAACACCCTATTTTAAAATTCTTCAGCATCTATTTTTTATTTTCAACAAACAGGTATGGCGAAATCTTCTCGTACAATTCTTTATAAATCAGGTTAACCTTGCGCAATTCATCCACCGAACTGTAATTACCGTTTTTGTTTTTATACTCAAAAATCGATTTTACCAGGTAATATTCGAGGTAAGGATGTTTTAACAGTTCCTTAAATTCGACAGTGTTGAGATTTTTCCTTTTGATGAGCGACTGGTTGATTTCGATCTGTGCGGCAAAACCGGCATAGCGCGCGGTGTCCATTCCAAAAACTTCGAGCAGTTGTTCCTTCCGGTAAAAACCGCCCAACAAATCGCGGTATTTAATAATCCTTCCGGCAAAGGAAGCGCCCACACCTTTCAGATTTTGTAGTGTGCTGGTATCAGCGCTATTAATTTCGACCATCGGAAGGGTAAATTCCCGGCTTGCGTACGTTGGCTTTTGCAGCGAATCCCTGGCTGGCAGCAAAATAAAAGCTTCAAGCCGTTCATAATCTTCTGACGAGATGCTGTATATCTTCTTAAAATCTTCTTTCGACAGAAATTTGCCGCCCGCGTTCATATAACTTTCAATATTCCTGATCTGTCCTTCGTTCAGCCCCAGTTTTGGATAATCGAGCCCGGGCAGTTTATTTGGGTCGAACGAAAAAGGCTCGAAAGGAATTTTGCGTTCCGTTTCATTTTTCACCGGGGAGTATTCCGTTTTTTTAATTTCGATAAAAGGCTCCAGTGCGGCATATTCCTGGGCTGAGATGGAATAGATTTTTTTCAGGTCTTCCTTTTCATAAAACCTTCCGCCTTTATTCCTGAAATTCAAAATTACCGAAACCTGCTCCGGGCTGAGGCCCAGTTCTGGCCATCTTTCAGCTGGCAATTCGTTGGGGTCGAAAAAAAATGGGGCAAGTTGTTTTGCTCCCCGGGTTCTGCGGGAAGCTTCAAAAGCCAGTAACTCATCTCTAAAACCAGCATCATCGCTTGTTTCAGGCTTGATAAACGTTGGCATCAGAAAATAAACAATCATCAACAAAACCAGCATCCCAACAAGCAGGAGCGAACCATTACGCTGGCTTTTGGTGAAGGTGAAATATTCACTGATATTTTGACCTAATGTTGACATTTGAAGAAGTGACTAAAGTTAGGAGTGCCTAAAGTGCCTAAAGTGCCTAAAGTGCCTAAAGTGCCTAAAGTGCCTAAAGTGCCTAAAGTGCCTAAAGTGCCTAAAGTGCCTAAAGTGCCTAAAGTGCCTAAAGTGCCTAAAGTGCCTAAAGTGCCTAAAGTG
>CAJATL010000254.1 GCA_903944895.1 uncultured Bacteroidota bacterium | reverse complement strand
TCCTGATTTTGTCACCTCCATTTTAACATAATTCATTCCTTTTTAACATATTTTAATAAAGCGATGGCTAAAATCGGGCAGCTTATCAAAAAAACCTTAAGCATTCCCTGCTTTGTTAAAGTTTAAAAATTCATCATTTTAAAATTCCGGATTGCTTTTTAGTAGTGCCGGTTAACTGTAAGAGGAAAAAATTGGGTTTCATCATGGGAATCAGACCTTCTCACACTTGTCTAATGATAATGAGGCATTTATGAAACAATTTAAAAATTTCAATTGTTTTGATTATCCCGACGAATTAAATACAATCTGGCGATAAATGTTGAAGGTGATTCACCTTTAGAAAACATTACAAATTTGATAATTTGTAAAAATCAGTCAATGTTCAATTGGAAATCGACGATCCAAAAAAATATGATAGAAGGGGTGATTTCGTGAAATGAAAAAGGAAATTCAATTAATGATAAACGAACTACCTCGCCGCAAGTTGTCGAGGCATCAGGGAAGGATTTCTTATTAATTTCGGTCAAAGGGGTGCGGAATATGACCCACTAGCTCCCTCGACTTGGTTCGGTAGGCACATCAACCATCGTTCGGCAGGCTCAATAACCTTCGCCCGGGAGCCCAGTCTGACCACCAGCCTGAACTGCCGAACGGCAGGCAGGGTCGGGCAGGAGTTCGACTAAATAATTTCAGTTCACTATTGTTCCTGAAATTACAGTCTCACTAATTCAAGTACCAAAGAACTTGCGTTTTAATTAATCTACGGTTTCCAAAAGTAATTATGTTTCTATTTTGTTACTATGGGTTGTTTAATTAACTGATTTAAAGCACTATTTATAATCAAATCTTAAAAAATTTGATATTTAAAAAAGAACTGGTGAGCAAAAAAATTTGACTTGAATTTCAGCAGAATTGGTTTGCATTTGTATGCAAATCGTATGCAAATTAAAAAGGGCTTACAGTTTTTATTCTGTAAGCCCTTGATTATCAGGTAGCGAGAGGCGGGATTGAACCGCCGACCTCATGATTATGAATCATAAAAATATCATTAATGACGGTTTTTGATTTTTTACTCAACATCTATCAAAACCCCACTATTAACGGCACTTACAATAAATTACAATTTTTATTTATTTTGTTTTTTTGTGCGTTATTTCAATAAATGTTTGTACTTTTGTTTGTACTTTTTTTTTATTTGGTACAAACATTTTAAACATTTGATCATGAATGAAAATTTGACAGCAACTCCAGCAATGTACCTTGCATTACACAAGGCCAATAAAAATAATTTATTCCCGGTATGCCTCCGAGTTACCTACATGAGGGAATCAGTTTATTATCGAATGAAGTACCCAAAAAAGTTACCAAATGATTTAAAAGGTAATGAGGGAAAAACTATTGTTTTGAGTGAGGATGATTTTTCAAAGGTTTATAAAAAGAATCCAAAAAACGGGCATGCAGCGTTGAAGAAAATATTTGATACCTTCATTGAAAATGCCTCCGACATTATTTCAAAAATGCAGCCGTTTACATTCGATGATTTTAAGAATAAGTATTTCCATCAATCCGATGAGAACGACCTATTCGCTCAACTTAAAAAACGTGCCGAAGAGTTGAGGGTTGAAGGCAGGATCACAACGGCAGTTTGCTATGAATCTACTTTGAAATCATTACAGAACTTCCAAAGCAAACCGTCATTGAATTTTGATGAGGTGAATGTATCATTCCTTAATAGATACCAAAAATGGATGATTGAAGAGGGCAACTCCCGGACAACAATCGGAATGTATTTAAGGAATGTTCGGACTTTGTTTAACGCCTCCAACATTGAAGGCCTGATTTATCCTTTCGGTAAAAAGGGAGGATTGTACAATATTCCGACAGGCTCGAACACCAAAAAAGCGTTAACGATTGATCAGGTTGCGCAAATTGCCGCTTTTAAGGCATTGCCGGGAACATGGGAGGATAGGAGTAGAGATTATTGGTTATTCTCTTATCTGGGCAATGGTATCAACATGAGAGATGTTGCTCGTCTGAAATACTCAAATATTCAGGATGATGTTATCACTTTCGTAAGGGCAAAAACTGCAGCATCATCCGAAAAGGAAATCAAAATCGAAATCATCATCACCGAGCAAATCGGGAGGATATTAGATAAATGGGGAAACAAACCCGCTTCACCTGATGAGTATATTTTTCCAATTTTTAAAAATGGAATGACACCGCAAGACCAGTATCGGGCATGCCAACAAACCATTGCAAACATCAATCATAATATGAATCGAATTGCTAAAATTATCGGGATTGAAGGGAATCTAACGACCTATGTAGCTCGTCACAGCTTCGCCACAGTCTTAAAAAATTCCGGTGCCTCCGTTGGCTTCATTCAGGAAGCATTGGGACACACTTCACCACAAACGACACAATCGTATTTAGCAGCCTTCGACACCGATAAGAAGAGAGAATATGCAGGGAAATTATTACCTAAAAATTTATAATTATGACAGAACTAATTTTTTCAGAAAGGTTTTTAAAATTCATCAAAGTAGCGTTTTCACAACAAATTGAAGCCGGTAAAATGAAACCCGCCTATATATTTGAATCTGACATTGACAGCCCATTTAACCGCGTTGGTGCGCTCGAAGTAGAGTTAAGGCAAAACAAGGTTAACGGCAATATTGAAGAGCTAAGGAATGAGATAAACAGCCTTAAAGAATGGATTGAATTTGTACACGATCAGGGCAAGAAAATCAACGCTTTGCATGGCGAAGGCAAGACAGAATTAAAATATCAAAACTATTCCTATTCAGTTGACAAATTTACATTATTAGCCCATTCACCTGATGTGAAGTTTAAGTTCACTTTGCATCATGATTACTTTGCAATTATCGAATATTTCAGGCAGGTTTATAAATTGCTCGAAATCGTTGTTCCTGCGGCTGGAATAGTGAATAATGAAATTGACAATATTTTGATTGAAATATTCCCCGGTGAAACATCCGACAGAATCGCCAAATTTAAAAAACTACTTTTCAATGAGAATGAAGTAGGATATTTGAGTTTAACATACGTTGGGACAAAAGTCAATCTTTGGAAACAACTTAATAAATTATGCAAAGCTGGAATAAATCGTCAAATTATCGCTGATGTTTTTTCCGAAAAAATGAGGTATCAAAAGAGAATAGGGGGAAATGAAGAGGTATTAAAATGGGATGAAGTTTACAACAAATGCTAAAATAGGGATAAATCAGGGGAAACTATTTAGTTTTTATTTGTAACGCTTTGAAGTATAATTATTTACTCAAAGCGTTTTTTTATTATCCCCGAAAATCCCCGAAAATCACCGCCTAATTTTGTAGTCATAAACTTAAAAGATAAGTAGTTATGACAAATGTAATCCTTCACCCGCTCCAACTCAATGAATTGGAAGCCCTGATTTATAACCAGTGCAAAAAAGCCTTTGCCGAAATGAAGGCACCTCCTGCACCAAATAAAGATGAGATTGTAACCATTGAGGATGCTGCAAAAATCTTACATCTTACAACTCCCACAATTTACGGATTAGTACATAAAAAGTTAATCCCTTCGATGAAAAGGAGAGGCCGCCTCTACTTCAATCGGATTGAACTGGAAAACTGGATCACATCATCCCGTCGAATGACTTCCGATGAGTTAAGACAATCTACAATTGCATCACTAAACCGCGCGTAATCCAATGAAAAATGATTTTTTAACGATAGGGGAGGCCGCTATCAGATACGGCAGCGATTACGGCACTATTTACCATCTGATTAAAAGGAAGCAACTACCAACCGCAAAAATCAACGGTATCATAACAATCCATTATCAGCATATTGAAAAATATTTCAATTCGAAATTTAATAATCAGGTAACGAAATGGACATAAAAAAAGCCCAGGAGGGAACCCAGGCAGCGTTTGACGGCGCACAATGCAAATTTAGTATAAAACCAACCAAAAGCGGCAATCCGGCCAAAATATTATTTGAAATGGATATTGCCGACAAATCCCGGAAACATCCCAACGTTAAATATTTGGCCCCGACTAAATACACCGAAACAACCGCAAACGGGTTGACTCGCATGGTATGCGACTACATTAAATTTTCTGGAGGCATGGCAGAGCGCGTTAACTCGATGGGCATTTATGATGTGAAATTGAAGCGATACAGGCCATCAGGGAGCAGGAAGGGAACAGCAGATGTCCACGCCCTCTACATGGGCAAAAGCCTGAGTATAGAGATAAAAATAGGCCGCGATAGATTGAGCGACTACCAACGTCGTTATGCTGAGGATGTCACCCGATCCGGTGGTTTATACTTTGTCGCGACAAACTTCGCAGACTTTCATCAATGGTTTGAAAATCTAAAATCCTGCAAATCATGAGTAGATGCGAAATTGATTATTTACTTTCTGAAATCGGAATATTAAAGTATTTCGATCAGTTTGAGAAAATTATAGAATCCCGGCAAAACGAATATGTTAAAAAGAATTTAACATTTATTGCTGAAATATTCAAACGTGCATTTGTGGAATATGATCAGTTACAAAAAATGCACTATGATAGGATTGAAGCCTATAAAAAAGATGTGAAATTTAAGCAAGAGTTTATTTATCATTTATGCGATGATTTAGGCCTTGACTACCAACTTGAAATGACTTGCTATTTATCGAAGCTATCAGCAATCAAAACGCTTAAAAAATATGGTGCCACTGAAAACCCTAAAACAGAAGCAGCATGACACGGGATCAAATAAAAAAAATGAATGAGTTTCTTAACGGAACCGAGCCAGAAGATGATGGAACTATTAAAACATTGGCAGATTTTGACCAATATCGAATAACTGATAAAACGGATATTCCAATCCCTGAACCGTTTATTCAAATCGGTGGTGAAACGATAACCACATCGGATGCACTGACAACAATTTCAGGCCCCAGTAAGGGAGGCAAAACCGCGTTGTGTTCTGCGTTAATTGCCGGTGCAATTTCAACCTCAACTTATGACGGAATTGATGAGATTACTGTAAAACCAAACATTGAGAGAAAAGCAGTCATTCACATCGACACCGAACAAGCGCGATACCTGCACCAGGTGAAACATAAAACAATTCTACACCGTAACTTCATTACCGAGTGCCCTGATTACTTCTTAAGTTATAATATCAGAAAATTGCCTATTGATAAATACTCGAATGTAACGACAGGCATTTGCGATGCGGCCAAAAATCAATTTAATGGCATTCACAGCATTTGGATTGATGGAGGCGCTGATTATGTTACCGACGTGAACGATGCTGCCACATCGAACGCTATTATCAAATTTTTTGAAGATTTAAGTACAGATTATTCGTGCCCGGTTATCATTGTTTTACATACCAACCCGGGAGGCGATAAAGAGCGCGGCCACTTCGGGAGCCAGTGCCAAAGGAAATCGGAGGCGGTAATATCAGTAAAGAATGAGAATGATATTAGTTACATAGAATCAAAGTTTTTGCGGCACGCAGGCAAAAATGATGTTCCACAGGTTCAATTTGCTTATGATAAGTCAAAAGGCTACCATGTTGGATGCGGAACCCGTGACAACAAAACGGGCGATAAAACACAAAAGAATGTTGACAGAATCGGCAAATTATGTGCCGACGTATTTGGCGGCCAAAAATCGTATGCTTATGGCGATGCAATCACTAAGATCATGGGCGTTGCGTTCGTTCAACAGCGCACAGCAAAAGAGTATTTTTCAACCATGACAGCAGCTAATTTAATAATTCAGGGTGATGACAAACATTGGAGAAAAGTATAATAAAGCGGTGCAAATTTTGCACCAGTGCATTTGCACCATTCTGCACCGGTGCAGTGCACACCCCCCCTATAGGGGTGTGCGCGCACACATTGCACCGATGTATTTGCACCATGCAATCATAAATTCATAGTAACAATTCTACAAACAACAGATTAAAAATGAAAAATCAAAAATCAGGCAAGCAATCCCAGAGTTTACAAAAGTTGACAGAATTAGAAATCAAAATTCAAAAATTACTTGAACTCGAAATCATTAAACCGGATGATATTAAAAGTTTTAGTCAGGATGAGTTAAACGAACTTTCAAAGGTATTAATGAATAGAATGGAGCAGGTCACAGGCATTGACAGGGATAGGCTTGTTTACAAAATGTCTCAAATTATTTCCCAAGAAACTAAAAGCGAGATGTGGGAATACAATCACCATGCAATAACAGCGGCAATATCAAATATGATGCAGGAATTTGGCCGCATGCCTTCAAAAACCGAAATAGCAACCTCAACAAAGTTATCCAGGCAAACGGTTCATAAACACCTGAAAGATTACGCATCAAATCCAATTTATTTAGGCCAGATAGAACAATTCCGTTTCATGGCTTCAAAGGTATTGACTAAGGTATTCCATTATGCTGTAAATGGCGATATGGGTGCTGCAAAATTGTATTTCAATGTTATGGGTGCCTTCAATGGTCAGCTATTAGGACAAACGAACATCGAAACGCAAAACAACTATGTTCAGATTAACAATACTATCATAAATCAGGATGCAGTCAGGCGGTTAACATCTGAGCAATTAAACCAGATTGAAGGCATATTAAAAGAAGTAGCAATGCCAATGGAAAAGAAAATCAGTATTTAAAATTCATTTTTTAATCATTAAATATTTTACATTATGTCAGATCAAAATTTAGTTTTTCGCAATGACGAACTGATAAACGAAACAAACAAGACGTTTATCGAAAACATTCCATTATTTGAGGATGTACTTAAACAATTTGCCGATTTAGGTATTGGCGAAATCACCAACAAAGAAGACCTAATTGCAGCGATAGGACAGCCGGAGGCCTTCCTACTTACAAAAGTGACTGAGTACATCGCCACCAGTGAACAACCCACGTTTGGAGGCTTTAAGATCCAACCTGAGAAATTACTCGAGATGCTTAATTTGAAGGAGCGCGGCGAATTTATTGCCGCCTGCAAAGAGGCGAAGTATTATGTCGGGTACCTGGTTAACATTGGCGAAGTAAAAAAAGGGCGCGTTGTTTCCGATCCTAAACTTGTTGAGTTGTTTATTAAAAATAACACTATCCTTGCCATCACTGACAAAGAGAAAACAGTGTTCGCGGCCATGAATAGAGTTAAAGAAGGGTTGCAAATGTTGTTTGATGTTCAGGTGATCCCCTATAATAACTGGGCGATGAATTTAAACGCATTTTTAGAGAAACCTGATAATCGCGATACCTTCAAATTAAACATTCATAGTTACAAAATTTTTGCAAAGTAGTTTTTTATTTTGTTTGAATTGTTGATCCCCTTCGATTAGTTTTGGAGGGGATTTTTTTACTTACCAGGAGCGCGTTAAAATTTATTAACATATTGCCGGGAATCGTTAACGGATAAGGCATTGAAAGGATTAGAAAAGAGAGAAAAAAAAGGCAATGTTTGTACTTTTGTTTGTACTAAAAGAAAAAAGGCCCACATTTTTTAGATGTAAGCCCTTGATTATCAGGTAGCGAGAGGCGGGATTGAACCGCCGACCTCATGATTATGAATCATGCGCTCTAACCAGCTGAGCTACCTCGCCATTATTTTCGGGCTGCAAAAATAGAAAACAATTCTGAACTGCAAACAAAAACTTCTGATTTTTATCATCTATTTCCTGATTGGGATTTTTCCTGGATAAATTCATCATAATCAGTATAATTTCTGAAATTTACTTTGAAAAGCAATTTCTCTGCACATGAATTATCAATTTCTCAACATAGAAAAACCCGGCATTGGTGGCCGGGCTTTTTCGTATTAAAAATTTTACTTTCAATGGTTTACAGACGTTGATCAATTACTTTCCAGTCTAGTATTTCCCAGAAATTTTTAATGTAGTCAGGTCTGCGGTTCTTAACATCAATGTAGTAAGCATGTTCCCAAACATCGCAGGTTAGCAACGGTTTGTGGCCATCGAGCATAGGATTTCCGGCATTCGAAGTCTGAACGATGTCAAGTTTTCCATCGGCTTTCAGCACCAGCCATGCCCATCCTGACCCAAAAAGGGTTGTTGCGGCAGTATTGAATTTTTCTTTAAATTTTTCGAGCGATTCAAAATCCCTGTCAATGAGTTGCCCCAAAGTTTTGGAGGGAGTTTTTTGAGCAGTTGCCGAAAACGCCTCGAAATAGAAGGTGTGGTTCCAAACCTGGGCACCGTTATTGAAAACCGGACCTGTGGCCTTTTTAACAATCGTTTCGAGGTCAGCGTTTTCAAATTCGGTTCCTTTGGTAAGGTTGTTCAGGTTAGTCACATAAGTCTGGTGGTGTTTGCCATAATGAAACTCAAGTGTCTTGGATGAAATAAAAGGTTCAAGTGCGTCCTGAGGATAAGGAAGTTTTGGTAATTCAAACATAATGTATTGATTTTTAATTAAAAAATATGTTTATTTAATGTTAAATTGTCGATCTTAAAATCCCGATAATTCAATCTTACTCATCTTTTCTGATGACTTCAATTGTAAATTTGGAAACCAGGGCAGCCAAAGCACCAACAGCAGCAAAAACAGGCAGCAGCAGTGCACCGATTAACCCGATAGTTACAGGAATTTCAAGGAATGTTTTACCTTCTTCATTTTTTATGATAATCCGGTTTACATTACCTTCGTGGATAATCTCTTTTACTTTTTTCAGTAGTTCGTCACCCGAAACATGGAATTGGCTATTTTGACTCATAATTTTGTGATTTAATTTCAGCCCAAATTTACTCAGATTTTTTTTATCAGGTAATTTGATTTCGATTTTCTTTTTTTTTGATGTCATTTTTTAGATAAAGCATTTCTGAAAACCATAGGCTGTTGTTTTCTTAAAGTGACTGGTCGCAATTTCATTACTTGAAATTTACTTATCGGAATAGCGAAGAATATTTTCTCATTTTAACGCTCCATCTGCAATGTCGCTTTTTTTGTTTCGTTTAAATGACTTAAAATTTTGATTATCCAATGATGATGAAAAACAGAATTGAAGTAATCTGTGATGATATTACAACGCTGGCTGTGGATGTTATTGTAAATGCCGCCAAAACTACGTTGCTTGGCGGCGGTGGCGTGGATGGCGCAATTCACCGGGCTTCTGGTCCGGGATTGCTTGCCGAATGCAGGTCATTGAATGGCTGCAAAACTGGTGATTCGAAGATCACAAAAGGCTACAACCTGCCTGCGAATTTTGTCATTCACGCTGTTGGTCCAATCTGGCAGGGTGGAGAAGCAAATGAAACCGGACTTTTGGCTTCCTGTTATTTTACAAGCCTTCACTTGGCAAAAGCGAGTAATTGCAAAACGATTACTTTTCCAAATATCAGTACCGGCATTTATGGATTTCCAAAGGAAACGGCCGCCACGATTGCAGTAAATGAGGTGATTGCTTTTCTTGAGAAAAATATTTTGCCCGAAAAGGTTATTTTTTGTTGCTTTGACAACGAAAATTATGTCATTTACAAACGTATTTTATCAGAAATACGCTAAACTAAGAAATATCAAACAACAGTGAAACAACTGATTAGCCTGATTTCATTTTTATTGCTTATCTTTTTACTTCCTATAGAAAACGCGGCTCAAAATGTAAAAAAGCAAATTGAGGCATTGCGCATTTCAAAACCTCCAAAAATAGATGGGTTGTTGAATGAAGAAATTTGGCTAAATGCTCCTGTTGCAACTGACTTTTTCCAAAACGAGCCGTTTAATGACAGGAAAGCTGAAAAGGAAACCGTCGTGCGGATTTTGTACGATGATGATGCATTGTACGTTGGCGCCATGATGTATGATTCTTCGCCTGACAGCATTCTTACCGAGTTGGGATTCAGGGATTCCGAAGAACTTAATGCTGATTTCTTTGCTATCGAAATCAGTACTTTTAATGATGGGATTAATGCGGTTGGCTTTAGTGTAACTGCCTCCGGAGTTCAGTATGATGCCAAATATTATAACGACGATTTCGACGGAAGCTGGAATGCAGTCTGGACGAGCAAAGTAGCGGTTATTTATGACGGATGGTCGGCTGAATTGAAAATTCCGTATTCGGCCTTGCGTTTTCCTGAAAAGGACGAGCAAACCTGGGGTTTTAACATCTGGCGGAGTATCCGGAGAACCCGTGAAATTGATTCATGGAATTTTGTGGATAAAAAAATATCCGGCCAGGCTAAGCAGGAAGGCGAAATTGTCGGATTAAAAAATATCAAGCCACCACTGAGGCTCTCATTCACGCCCTATGTTTCAGGATATGTCGAAAAAAACGCTAGTAATCCTGATTGGGACTATTCTTTTAAGTATGGGATGGATCTGAAATATGGTATTAACGAAAGTTTCACGCTCGACATGACGCTAATTCCGGATTTTGGTCAGGTGCAATCGGATGATGAGATTTATAATTTATCGCCATTTGAAGTTTATTACGAAGAAAAACGCCCATTTTTTACCGAAGGAACAGAGCTTTTTCAGAAAGGTGGGATTTTTTATTCCCGAAGAGTTGGTTCTATCCCTGATGGCTATTCAGAAGTAGAAGATAGCTTAAGAGAAGGTGAGTTTATTACCGAAAATCCATCAAAGACTAATCTAATCAACGCTACCAAACTTTCGGGAAGGACCAACAAAGGGTTGGGAATTGGCGTTTTTAATGCCATGTCGGCCCCAACTCATGCCACTGTCAGCGATTCATCTGGAAATTCAAGGGACATCCTCACCCAGCCGTTCACCAATTACAACATGGTTGTTTTCGATCAGAATCTTAAAAATAACTCCTCGGTGAGCTTTTATAATACCAACGTTTACAAAGGCAAAAACTCGGCTACTGCCAATGTTTCGGGTACCGAATTCCAGCTTTTCAATAAATCATCCTCCTATTCGGTGTACGGGCTGTTTAACCTGAGTCAGCAATATTCACCTGTTAATCCCACCGATCTTGGTTTTAGTTATGCTGCCAAGCTGATGAAAGTCAGCGGTAATTTTCAGTTTACTTTGCTTCAATATGTCGAGAGTGACACCTATAATCCGAATGATTTGGGATATTTGCAGGCTAACAATGAGGTAAGTAATAGTTTAGTTTTAGAATATAATATTTACGAGCCATTTGGAAAAATCATCCAAACGAATAATGAGTTGACAATATGGCGTAATAGCCTTTATGCACCTCGTACCTTCACCGATTTTGGCGTTTTCGTTAATAACATGACCACGTTTGTTAATTATCTGAGTATTGGTGGTGAAATCCTTTACCGCCCTCTTGACCAGTACGATTATTACGAGGCACGAACCAAAGGCCGTGTTTTTGTAAAACCACCCATGTATGAAATTAATGCCTGGATATCGCCCGATTATCGTAAGCCATTTATTATTGATGGCCGTGTGATTTATTCGCGATGTAATGGTTTTGATCAGTCGGTGTATTTTGCAAGCCTTTCACCACGCTTCAGGGTTAATGATAAACTTACTTTTAAGGCCGAATCAGGTATCTCGGTGAATTTGAACGATATCGGCTATGTTGATGATGTGGTATTGGAAGGTTCGGATGAGATTGTTTTTGGGTGCCGTGATCTTCAAACGGTTGAAAATGTGCTGCAAGCCACCTATATTTTCAATAATAAAATTGCACTCGATTTGCGGATGCGCCATTATTGGCTGATTGCAGAATATGACAAATACTATTTGCTCGATGATGAGGGATACCTGAATAATTCGGATTATGCCGAAAACAAAGATTTTAATTTTAACGCTTTCAACGTTGACATGCTGTTGAGATGGGAATTTGCACCCGGAAGCGAACTGGCATTTGCCTGGAAAAATGCTATTCTTACCAAAGCCGACAATTTAAATTACACGAAATATTTCGATAATCTTAAAAACACACTGGAATCGCCGGCTGATAATAGCCTGTCGATAAAATTTCTCTATTACCTCGATTATCAATATCTTAAAAGAAAAAATAAGGAAATCTGACCGGTTCGGCAAAAATGGTCATTTTCTTTTCACGAAACGCTTGGCAAAAGAAGCCGAGATATAGTTGTCGTAGCTTTTGCACACTTCCTGGCTAAGTTCGATTCCTGTATAGATGATTTCGTTCCATTGATCTGATGGCAGATTATTCAAGTCTTTCTTGAAGATATTTTGCCTTAGAAGTGCGTAAATGATACCGGCATTAAAATTATCGCCGGCCCCGATGGTTGAAAGCGGAATAATGCCTGGAACTGAAAACGAACTTGTTGCGTTGTTGGAAAACAGCCTGACATGGTCGCCGCCGGCAGTGTAGATAAAAATTTGATTTCCTGAATTTTTAAATATTTTTGTAGCCTCTTGAAAATTTTTCACGCCAAACATGGTATTAAAATCTTCATCCGAACCGCGAATAATATCAGCAAGGGAGATATTTTCATAAATCAGATGTTGAAGCTCCGGAATTTCGCTCTGGTGCGACTTCCTGATATTGGGATCGTAAATGATGATTGCCCCCGAAGCCCGGGCTTTTTTGATAAAGCCGACCAAAGGCTGCCTCACCAGGGGGCTAAGTGAGAAAAATGATCCGAAAAGCACAATGTCACCTGAAGTAATCTCAGGAAACTGCTGTTGCAGGCGTCTTCTGGGATAGATTTTGTAAAAAGAATAGGTAGCATTTTGATTTTCATCTAAAAACGCCAGGGCAATGGGTGTTTTTCCATCTTCGAAACGATAAATGAAATCTGTCGAAACGTGGTTTTCGATAAGAAATTTGTTGATGATTTCTCCAACCTGGTCTGCCCCGATTTCGCTGATAAAACTAACATCAATTCCAAGCCTGCCAAGCGAAACAGACGAATTAAGCATCGACCCGCCGGCTTTTCCGGTTTGAATGCTGCCATTCTTAAAAATGATGTCGTAAACGGTTTCGCCGATTGTAAAAACTTTCCGCATGGTGTTTTAACTTCAGAAAATTCAAAAAACTTCAGGTTCAAATTTTAATCAGCATCTGTGGGGTTACTAATAAAACCATTTCCTGAATCAGGAAATGGTTATGAAAACGATAAATTGACTTTACTTTTCAGGCAGTGGCCTTCATCTGCATCCTGATTTCGGTAGAATTCTTTTCAAGGTTAGCTACAATTCTGCAATTCACACAATCCATATTCAATGCGTTATAATTGCTGCAATCCAAAAGTTCGTCGATTCCTTGTTCGCAATCTTCGGCATAAATTGCTTTTTCGATCCCGCGCACCGAGCGCTTTACTTTTTGTTTGTTGTCGGTTATCTGGTTGTATTTTTTGATAAAACAGGGACAGTTGATCTTTTCGGCATGTAAAGCATCATTCATAATTTAAGCTTAAATTAGTAAATAGTTAAAATTAATAAGATTTTGATCAGGCTGGTAGGAAGCGAAAATACTATCAAAAGTTTATATCCATCTAAATTGGATATTTTAAATTGTTGATAAAACTGTTGATAAAAAAATGAATTGACCAGTAAGGAGTGATCAATAAAAATCTAAATGCTTTAAAAATAATAAGTTAAAGCTGAAATAATGAAAATAATCTTTGGTTTTACCTGTTGATAAATTAAGAAAGTTGTGAATGATTTTAAGAAAGTTTAACCTCGGCACAGCAAATTGCCAGTGTCAGGAATATGATCAAAAGCAATTCATGGAGGTTAAAAAAAAGAAAATCCGAAAAACTATGCTTTTTCAGCTTCGGAATCATCCCGTTTGTCAGGTTTTTGGGTTTCCTTGTAAATATAATTGATTTCTAAGGGTGCAGGTTGATCTGGTGGCGGAGGATTTGGGGATGGGGGTGGAGGCACCCGCCAGTAGGCATTTTCATCATCTTCAGGTAATTCATCTTCAATCTCCCAGGTGAATTTACTGCGCTGAGGTCCTTCGTTTCGATAAAACACTGCAATCACAATACCGGCTATAATTCCCATCAGATGCGATTCCCAGGAAATATTTTTATGCGGAAAAAGTTGCGGAAAGATACCCCAAACCAAACTTCCATAGGTAAAAATGATAAACATCGAAATCGCCATCAAACGGCTTTCTTTTCTGAAAATCCCACTCAAAAACAAGAAGGTAGCCAAACCATAAACTACACCGCTTGCCCCGATGTGGTAAGATTCTCGTGCCCAGACCCAAACCCAGAAGCCGGTTATGAAATAAATGAGCAGGAAAACTTTCCAGGCGATCGGGCGATAAAAATAAAGCAAAGTTGCCATCAAAACCCACATTGGGACGCTGTTTGCCGAGAGATGGGCAATGTCGCCGTGAATAAGCGGAGCTGCAATAATCCCAATTAATCCTGATATTTTAAGCGGCATGATTCCGTAAATCGCAAAATCGAGATGAAAAATTATCTCGCTGAGTTTTACCAACCACAAAAAAATTACAAAAAATGTAGGTATTAAAATGCTGTTGAGGATTTTGGCCTTTTCGGTAACCTGCATGATAGCTTAATTTAAATTAAAATTCCTGGCAAATCAAACTCCAGGCCATGTTTTTTTGTCAGTAAATGAACTTCGCGTCTAAAAAAGTGTTAAGAGATTTTTAAGTAAAAATAATATGTTGTAGCCGCCGTTGTGCTTAGGTTGTAAAACAAAATGTTATTTCCCGATAAAAGTAAATAAAATGATCAACAAATTCCACTTTCCAATTTCACGCCTTGCTTCAGCCGCACTGTTTATTGCGGCGATGCTGTTTTTCTCCTCAGGGTTAAAAGCTCAAACAGTAAACGACCCGAAAGAAACCATCCAAAAATTCGCTACAGCGTTGCAAATCATCGAATTTGCTTACGTCGACAGCATCAATAGCCCGGATCTGACAGAAACGGCAATCATCGAGATGCTGAAAAAACTTGACCCGCACTCGGCCTACATTTCAAAGGAAGAAGTCGAACGGGTAAACGAACCGCTGGAAGGGAGTTTTGACGGAATTGGCGTCACTTTTCAGATTTTTGAAGATACCATCATCGTAATTTCCCCAGTGCCCGGCGGGCCATCCGACAAACTCGGAATTCTTGCAGGCGATAAAATTGTGGCCATCGAAGGCGAAAGCGCAACCGGCAAAACAATTACCAACGATTATGTGATGAAGCGGTTACGCGGTCAAAAAGGCACAACCGTTACAATTTCGGTAAAGCGCTATGGGAAAAAGGAACTCATCGATTTTACCATTGTCCGGGATAAAATTCCGCTCAACAGCATCGATGCAGCCTTTATGGTTACCCCAAAAATTGGGTTGATTAAACTGACCCGTTTTTCGAAAACTTCGATGGAAGAATTTGCCGAATCATTGGCAAAACTTGCCGAACAAGGTATGAAATCGCTTATCCTCGATCTTCGTGGCAATTCAGGTGGTTACCTTGATGTTGCTGTTAAACTCAGCGACGAGTTTTTAACGGACAAAAAATTAATCGTTTACACCGAAGGATTGCGCAGCCCGCGGCAGGATTTTGATGCAACCAACATCGGAAACTTTGAACTGGGACGATTGGTTGTTTTGATTAATGAGGGTTCTGCATCAGCAAGCGAAATTGTTTCAGGCGCTGTGCAGGATTGGGACCGCGGTTTAATCGTTGGCAGGCGTTCGTTTGGAAAAGGTCTTGTTCAGCGGCCTTTTAAACTGCCCGATAACTCGATGATCCGGTTGACAACGGCCAGATATCACACCCCAACCGGACGTTGTATTCAAAAACCTTATGAGGAAGGTTCTGATGAATATCAGCAGGATTTTAAGCACAGGCTCGATAATGGTGAATTCGTGAGTGCTGACAGCATAAAATTTCCTGATTCGTTAAAATATTTCACTCCAGGCGGAAGAGTTGTTTACGGCGGTGGTGGCATTATGCCCGATATTTTCACACCAATCGATTCGACACGTTTTTCTGATTATTATACCGACCTTGTCAGAAAGTCAGTTTTTAACAATTTCGTAATCTCCTATCTGGACAAAAACCGCAACAGCATCCTCGAAAA
Source organism: uncultured Bacteroidota bacterium (assembly GCA_903944895.1). Taxonomy (GTDB): domain Bacteria; phylum Bacteroidota; class Bacteroidia; order Bacteroidales; family 4484-276; genus CAJATL01. Next base: position 13,605 of record CAJATL010000254.1, on the reverse strand, counting down.
GCATCCTGACCTTAGTTCCTTTAAAAAGGACTTTGAAGTTGATGCTGAGATTTATGCTTCCTTCGGGAAAAAAGCCACCGAAGAAGGCGTGACAAGGAAACCAGAGGATAAATATTACTACCCGGATGAAAAAATCAAAACCCAGATCAAAGCATTAATCGCTCGGAATTTATGGGACATGAACGCCTATTTTGAAGTCATAAATCAGATTGATGATGAGCTGAAAACCGCCATCAGCCTGATTGAGGACGGAAAAAAGTTCAACGAATTAAAGCTCCGGTAACAAGTTTTGATGATTCATGTTTTGAATCAGATGCAGGTTTTTGATTTTATTATCTTTACCAAAATTTTCAAATCACATTATTATGAAACTTTTAGAAAACAAAAAGGCGCTCATTACAGGCGCTGCCAGAGGAATAGGCCGTTCGATAGCATTACGATATGCCGCAGAAGGTGCCGACATTGCTTTTACCGACATCAGAATTGATGATGCTGCCCAATCACTGGTTCAGGAAATTGAAGCCATGGGTGTAAAAGCTAAAGCGTATGCTTCGGATGCCAGCAATTTTGGTGAGTGTGAAATACTCATTGCTGAAGTATTAAAAGATTTTGGTGCTATTGATATTTTGGTGAACAATGCCGGAATTACCCGCGACAACCTTTTGATGCGAATGACTGAAGCCGATTGGGACCTCGTTATAAAAGTAAATCTGAAATCCGTTTTCAACATGACTAAGGCTTCCCAAAGCACCATGCTGAAACAGCGCAGCGGGGCAATCGTCAACATGAGTTCGGTGGTGGGTCTCGAAGGTAATGCAGGCCAGTCGAATTATTCGGCGTCAAAAGCCGGATTAATTGGTTTTACCAAATCGATTGCACAGGAACTTGGTTCACGCAATATTCGCTGTAATGCCATTGCACCAGGGTTTATCGAAACTGCCATGACCGAAAAACTAACTCCTGAAGTCCGTGAAGGCTGGATAAAAAATATTCCGCTCAGGCGCTCCGGGAAACCAGAAGATGTGGCAAACATTGCCGTTTTCCTTGCTTCTGAGCTTTCATCTTATGTAACAGGCCAGGTAATCAGCGTTTGCGGCGGGATGAAGATGTAATCCTGTTTTTTAAACTTTTTTTATCAATAATTTACCGAATCAGGAGAGGATACTTTGAATATTGTTACCGAATATCCCGGATGGTTGTTAGTTTTATGCATTTTGTCAGGTGGGGCGTATGCTTTTCTGCTTTACTACCGAAATAAAAAGGAAGAATTTTCTCAGACACTTTCCCGTGTTCTGGCTTTTATCAGGTTTGTGGCAATAACAATTATTGCGTTTTTGCTGCTTTCACCACTGTTGAAAAGCAATTATAATACTTCCGAAAAGCCTCTGATCATCATAGCTCAGGATAATTCAAATTCACTGCTGGTGGGTCAGGATTCATCCTTTATCAAAACTTCTTATCCGGCGAAAATTGAAGAACTTGCCGAAAATCTTCAAAATGATTACGATGTACGGATTTATTCATTCAGCGACAAAGTGAACGAAGGTGGGGATTTTAATTTTACAGGCAAACAAACCAACATCTCAGCTTTGTTTGATGAGATGATTACCCGTTATTCGAACCGCAATGTTGGGGCAATGCTCCTCGCCACCGATGGCATTTATAACAAAGGTGTAAATCCGGTTTATGGTTCCGAAAAGGTAAAATTCCCTGTTTACACGCTGGCTTTGGGCGATACCACCATCCGGAAAGATATTTTTATCCGGAAAGTAAACTTTAATAGGATGGCTTATCTCGGCAATCTTTTTCCTGTCGAAATTCTTGTTGGAGCCAATCGCAGCAAGGGTTTATCAAGTGTACTCACCGTTGTTTCAAAAGGAAAAGTACTCTTCACCAAAAATCTCACTTTTACAAATGAGATTTATTCGGAAACGGTGCTGGTTCAGTTGAATGCCACAGAAGCGGGGATGCAGCGTTACCAGGTAAGAATAGCCCAGGTTTCGGATGAAATCAGTACCGCAAATAATGTTGAAGAATTTTTTGTGGATGTACTTGATGCCCGGCAAAAGATTCTGCTGCTGTCAGCTTCGCCGCACCCCGACATCGCTGCACTTAAAGAAGCCATCGAGAGCAATTATAACTATGAGGTCAGCAGGTTTATGATGGATGATTTTACAGGCAAAACCGACGATTACAACCTCATCATCATGCATCAGCTTCCCGGAGGTAAACAAGCGACCACAAATATTATCGCTCAGGCGACCGCATCAAAAATTCCGGTTTTATTCATTATTGGCGCTCAATCGGATCTGGCACAGTTTAACCAGATAAACACCGGTTTGAAAATCGAGACCCAAAAAACCAGTTTTAACGAGATTCTCCCGGCAAATAATGATGAATTTGCGCTGTTTACCATGAGCGAAACCACCCGTAAAGGCATCGTAAATTTCCCGCCTTTGGTTTCTCCTTTTGGAGATTTTAAGATGTTGAATTCGTCAAATGTCTTGTTCTATCAACAGATCGGGAGTTTAAAAACGAATTACCCTTTGGTTATTTTCAATCAGAATCTCGAAAATAAAACCGGAGTAATTGCCGGAGAAGGAATCTGGCGCTGGCGTCTGGCCGATTATCTTAAAAATGGCAATCATGATGTTTTTAATGAGTTGATCACCAAAATCGTTCAATATCTTTCGGTGAGGGTGGATAAAAGTTTTTTCAGGGTGGTGGGGAGTAATAATTTTTTAGAAAATGAACCTGTCGAATTTGACGCCGAAGTTTACAACCAAAGTTATGAACTCATCAATGAGCCAGATGTCGAAATGACCATCACCAACAGTGAGGGCAATACTTTTCCGTTTGTTTTCAGCAAAACTGCAAAGTCCTATCATCTCAATGCCGGAATGCTGCCCGTTGATACTTATGTTTACGAGGCTTCGGTGAGGGTAGGAGAGAAGATTTTTAAAGATGCGGGCGAATTTACGGTCTCGCCTCTCAATATCGAAACGGTAAATCTGATTGCCGACCATAACCTGCTTTATCAGATTGCCCAAAAACACGACGGGCAAATGCTTTCACCGGCAACGCTGGATCAGTTTCCCGAAATGCTTAAAAACCGTGACGACATCAAAACCATCGTATTCTCCGAGAAACGTTACAGCGAGCTGGTCAATGTTTTTTGGGTACTAGTGCTCATTTTGGCCCTGATTTCGGCTGAATGGTTCATCCGTAAAAGAAATGGCTCCTATTAGTTTTTAAATAACCGATCATGTTTTTTGCCCTTTCAAAAATTCTCAACCTCCTCTTTATGCCACTTGCGTGGATAATCCTGCTTTTCCTCATTTCCTTTTTTCCAGATAAAAGTGTGGTCAAGGCTACTTTGAGGCTTTCTGGATTAATTTTACTGCTGGTTTTCTCAAATTCTTATCTTACCTACGAGGCCATCAGAAGATGGGAATTGCCGGTTACAGCCATTTCAACGATCGAAAAACCTTACGATGTCGGCATTGTGCTTGGGGGAGGAATGGTGCAGTTGGATACGTCGAATGGAGAATACATTTTCAGGGGAAATAACGATCGGTTTTTGCAGGCTGTAAAACTTTACAAGGCCGGAAAAATCAAAAAAATCCTGATTTCCGGAGGCTCTGGAGGTTACTTTAACCAGGGAGAATCTGAATCGAAATACATTAAATTTTTCCTTGTAAAAAACGGAATCGTTCCTGAGAAGGACATCTGGATCGATACTTTATCGAAAAACACCCACGAAAATGCTGTCGAGTCAAAAAAAGTACTTTTTGCAAATGGTGCCCATGGCCCGTTTTTGTTAATCACTTCGGCCACGCACATGCGTCGCTCGCTTGGCTGTTTTAAAAAAGTGGGTTTGGAAGTGGTACCTTTTGTAACCGATAAACTTTACATCAGCAAACGGCGCGATTTCCAGTTTTTGTTGGTTCCGGCCATCGAAAACATGATGCTCTGGGATGGACTTTTCCATGAATGGATCGGATTTTTATCCTATAAAGTTGCAGGCTACAATTGAAAATAGCAAATAATAGAAACCAAAACGACTCTTATTGAGTAAATAAATCATATGTTTAATTAAAACTTTTAATTATGAAAAAGAGATTTTTCAAATTTGTTGGAGGAGTACTTTTGTGCTCCACTTTAATGACTTCTTGCTACACTTATACAAGTGTTGTTGGAGAAGGTGCAAAGGGAAATCAGGAAGTAACTGAATGGAATCATTATGTAATTTTTGGTTTAGCTCCTGTTGGTGTTTCCGATTCTAAAGCTATGGCTGGCGGAGCAACGGACTATAACGTCACTACCAGACAAACGTTTGTTAATGGATTAGTTTCCGGGATTACTTTTGGAATTTATACTCCAACTACAACAACCGTCAGGAAATAATTATTTTTAATTTAAGAGAGGGGAAAATTATTACTTCCTCTCTCTTGATTTTTTTTAAACACAGTTTGTAACCCAATAGTTGGTATGAAAAAATTTATTTTTTGGTTATTGGTAATTTTAAGTTTGGTTTTATCTTACCGAATTGGCCGTATTTTAATTTATGATTTTAGCCGGCTTACCGAGTACGGTTTTGGGTATTTAATTGGCCTGATAATCTTGTTTTTAGTGATGGTTGGCCTGGCAGTTTTACTTGGCTATAGAATTTTTAGAAAAAATCGCATGACTAATGGTTAAAGAAAATTAATGGCACAAACACCTTTTTATCTGATTATCGGAATAGTAATTCTTGATTTTGCTTTCGGGCGATTTCTTGAATATTTGAATACCACCCGCTGGAGCGATGAATTGCCAACTGAACTGGCCGGAATTTATGATGCCGCCGAATACAAAAAATCGCAGCAATATCTCAAAGCTAACCATAAATTCTCGATGTTGACGGATGGTTTTTCTTTTTTGCTATTGCTCGCAATGCTGATTTTTGGCGGATTTGCCCTGATCGATCAATGGTTAAGGGGTTTCACTGAAAACCCGATCTGGATGGCGATCCTGTTTTTTGGCGTCATTGGACTGGCTTCTGATCTGCTCTCAACGCCGTTTTCGGTTTATGATACCTTCGTTATCGAAGAAAAATTCGGGTTCAATACAACCACACCAAAAACTTTCATCCTCGATAAGCTTAAAGGCTGGCTGCTTGGAGGATTAATCGGCGGCGGGCTGATCGCACTGGTGGTCTGGATTTACACTTCAACAGGGCAGTGGTTTTGGCTGGTGGCCTGGGGCGCCATGACTTTTTTTACCGTTTTTATGACCATGTTTTATTCCAACCTCATCGTGCCGCTCTTTAACAAGCAAAGACTTCTGGATGATTGCGATCTTCGCACCACCATCGAAGCTTTCGCAACAAACGTAGGCTTTAAACTTAAAAATATTTATGTGATTGATGGTTCGAAACGATCCACCAAAGCCAACGCCTATTTTACCGGTTTAGGCCCCAAAAAAAGGATTGTACTATACGATACACTCATCGATAACCACACCACCGACGAGCTTGTTGCAGTGCTTGCCCACGAAATAGGCCATTACAAAAAGAAACATACTTTGCTGGGAACCGTTTTGGGGATTATGCAAACGGGGATTATACTTTTTATCCTTTCGGTTTTTATCAGCAATCCTTTATTGTCGCAGGCTCTGGGTGCCGAAAAGGGCAGTTTTCATCTCGGTTTGCTGGCTTTCGGAATTTTATACAGCCCACTCTCGCTCTTGCTTGGTGTTTTGATGAACCTGATTTCGCGAAGCAACGAATTTGCCGCCGACAAGTTTGCGGCAGTAAATTTTAGCGGGCACAGTTTAAAGGAAGCTTTGAAAAAACTATCAGTAAAAAACCTCAGCAACCTCAGGCCACATCCGGCTTATGTGTTTTTTCATTATTCCCATCCACCACTGCTGCAAAGGCTTGAATCGATTGATAAGGTTGGGGGTTGAGAGAATCTGAAATCAAAAATTCCTATTTTTACCTTCCGGGAAAAACTTCGTATTCCGATAAATGTAAATCGTTTCGTTTTTATTGTTGGGATTCAGCCAGTGCATTACGCGGTCAACAAAGCTGGGCAAGGCCACTGTTTCGGGGACTAAGCCGGGAATAATCTTTTTAACTTCAGTAAGACGTTTCTCCAGATTATCCTCACGATAAAACAACACAAAACGAGGCTCAAGTTCCGGGTTAATCGTAAAATCAGGAAGCAGTCCAGCTGGTTTCGATTTGGTTAATTCGTAAACTTTGGGCCATTGCGCCGAATAAAATTTCGGGACAATATCAACGCCAATTTCGTTGGTGTTTTCGATAATGATTAACGTGATATTTTTATAATGGCTCAGATGGGTCATGGCTTCAACACGCGCCCGTTTTGAATACATCGTCGAAACAGGAATGAGCAGAATGATATTTAACGTCCAGAAAAAAATCCAGATTCCGGTGTTCAGCTTCAGATTCTTCTTCCAAAAGCCTGAGTTATTCAAAATAAAATTCCATCCCACCATCCCCAAAATAATAATAAACGGAACGATGGTAAAAATGAAGCGTTCCTGTTTGTTTGGAAAATAGGAATGAAAAGCCAGAAACAGGAATGTTGGCAGGAAAATCAATAAATGTTTGCGCCAGTTTACAAAAAAGCCAATCAACAAAAAGATCGAAACCGGAGGGATCATCACACCAAGCAGGAGAAGCAGGTAATTGTACCAGCCACCGGTAATATAGTTGTAGGCGTTTTCGAGATTATAACGCACATATTCGGTGAGTTCGGCAAATGGCTGCTGCCAGACAATAAAATCAATTCCTCCTTGAATTAAAATAACGGCAACAAAATATCCGGCACCGAAAACAATGCCTTCTTTGAATTTCTTATAAAACAACAGCGCAAGCCCCATTCCTCCGCCATAAATGATGGTCTGGAAGCGCACCGAAAATGCAATCCCGACAATAAACCCGGCCAGCAGGAAGGTTTTCCAAAGGTTTTTCTTCTCTTCGGTTTTGAGAATCATCCAGGTGCCAATCATTAAAAAGGGAGTGGCTACAACTTCAACCAGATTCCGGACACTTAGCCAGGGCATAAACCAGGAAACTGCAAGCAATAGTCCGGTCATTCGGGCAGTTTTTTTATCCGAAAGCTGGTTTGCAATTTTATAACCAAGGTAAACGGTGATCAGTGAAAATGCTCCATGAATCAGGCGAATCACAAACATCCGCCATTGCGGACTATCAAAACCAATGATGTTCATGAACGAAAAAAGCAGATAGTGTAAACCGGCGTAAAAAAAAGAATGCCCGGTGGGACCTTCGTTGCCGGCAGTCCAGGGAAGCCACAGGCTTACATCACCGCCATCGGCCCATGATTGCGCTACTTCGATAACCAGGAAATGGTCGTCGAGCATGCCCCAGCCTTTGGCAAAAATCACCGAAACAAGCCTGGCGAAAATCGCCATCCATAAAATGAGCGGGAGTGGATTTTCAGCCCATCGTAGCCTGATTGTCAAAATTATTTTTTTCATAGCCTGCTAAAATAAAACTTAATGTGCTTCAAAAGCATACCTGAAGCAGATTAAATTAATGACTGATCCGGAAGTTGAAGAGGAAATTATGGTCATTTGGTTTACTTTGGTTGACCATTCAGGATTTCGTGAATCTGATGCAGGTTTTCCTGTTTTTTTGCTTCTCTCGATTCGATGGCAGATTTTGTAAAATACCGGTGAGCGGTTAAAAAACTGATTTGCAGCAAATACCATTCTTTGAGGGTGGTAGGTTTAATGTTTTTGACAGCCCATTCTAATTTTAATCGGTGTGCGATCATAAAAAAATCATCGCGCCCAAGATAGTCAAGATCGGCATCACAAAGGATTTGTTCTAAAGATCCGGTAGCACTTTGCGGAAGTCGGGTGGTCATAATCATTTTGTTAATCTTGGCGATTTGCGGCGGATTATAACCAAAATGGGGTAAAAATTCTTCGATCATTTCAACGGAAGCCTGTTCATGACACAGATAAGTCCTTAACATGCCTGCATCATGAAAAAGTGAAGCTGTTTGTAACAAAACCAGGTCTTCACCGGTAACATTTTCCAAATCAGCCAGCCTTTCTACCGAGTGGAGAACATCAAGCGTGTGGTTCAGGTCGTGGTAGTATAATGTTGGACTGAGCTCCTGGCGTAGCTTTTCGAGAATAAAAGATTTTACTCCATTATAATTCATGATGCATTATTTTGTTACATGGAAGGTATTTGTAAAAGTAATTTATTTTGTTTTGGAAATATTAAAAAAGCCGGATATGTCTCCGGCTTTTTTGATATTCTTTTTCGAAAACCGATTAATACGATACAATTTTTTTCCACTCCAATTTTCTGGGATTGATGCACATTACCGGAATTTGCGATCCGTTAAAGATGATCTGTTCATCCCATGAACCCAGGATAAAACGAGCAAGGCTCTGATCGGGGTCGGTCATAATCATGATCAGGTCAGCGTTGTTTGAAGTAGCATAATCGACCACTTGTTTGGCGAAGTTGGTGTTTTTGGGAGCAACTTTAATCGTAAAACTTACGTCATTTTTCGAGAAAAATTCGGTGATCTGTTTTACAGCTTCCTCGATATTTTCGCCGGCCATCTGGTAAATATGGATTTCTGATTTGAACTGATTGGCAATGTGTGCAGCCCATTTCGTCTTTTCCCATGGCCCCGAATCGCTGGTGATTGGCAACACGATGTGACGATAGCCATCGTTAAACGAACGTTTTTGAACAACGATTACCGGGGCTGGTGAACTGGTGACCACCTTCAAGGCGTAACTGCCTGTAATGTGCTGCATGCCAATTTTTCCGTGTGTTCCGAGATATAAAAGGTTTGCCCCGATTTCTTTTGCCACATCGCTGATGGTTGTAAAAATATTCCCTTCACGGGCAATGCCTTCAGCCTCAATACCATAGTTAAAATGGACATCTTTAGCTATTGCCTGCAATTTCTCTTCGATGGTTTCTTCGGTCAGGTTCTCCTTCTTAAGCTGCGCTTTGGTAGTACTGTCCACCACATGTAAAATCACAACTTTGTAATTTAAAAACCTTGCTGCTTCTGCTGCCTGGCTAATAGCATTGTCTCCTACGGGTGTAAAGTCGGTTGGAACCAAAACTATATTATTCATTTTTTCGTCCATGATGATTTGAATTTGTATTTGTTTTGAAAGTATTACGCTGTTTTGTTGAAGCACAAAAATAGAAAAAAAATTAAATGAAAGAAATATTTATCAAACTCATTTATTCTTACCTCCTGATCTTACGATTTGCTTACTGTCAGTTGTGTTGATTTCGTTTTCGATAATTGCATAAATCTCCTTAACCATCGGACCAACATGAGCATTGGTATTATTGATCAGAATCACCGTTAAACTGTCGTCAACATAGCGGGTAAGGCTTGAGGTAAACCCATTCCAAAGTCCATTGTGATAAATTACTTTCCTCCCTTCAAAATCGGTTAAACGCCAGCCGTAACCATATTTCTGAATCCTTTTTGAGTTGGTTACTACAGGTGTAAATGCTTCGATAGTTGAATTTTTACTGATGAGTTTATAATTATGCCATGCCTGCTCGTATTTTAAAAGATCGTCGATGGTGCTGTAAATGCTTTTGTCGCCTAAAACTTCATCGAGCGGCACATGTTCAATCGATCTGTATTTAAATCCCGGCCGTGAATAACCATTTGCAACATTGTGAATGGTATCAATTGCGGCTTTGTTCCAGGCAAAGGTGTGCTTCATTCGTAGTGGAATGAAAATATTTTCATCAAGAAATTTATAAAATGGTTGTCCCGAAATTCTTTCGACAAGCAAAGCCAGCATAGCGTAACCTGTATTACTGTAAATGTGCCGCTTACCTGGTTCAAAGCTGAGTGTGGGCTTGTTAATATTGAGGATTTTCAGAACATCTTCGTTGGTCAATGGCATGTCGTCTTTCCAGGAATTATCGACAAAAAACATGTAGTTAGGCATTCCTGAAGTGTGTTGCAGCAGGTGTTTTATCGTGACATTGTTAAAAGGAAAATCAGGCATGTATTTTTGAACCAGATCATCAAGACTCAGTTTTCCGCGCTCCTTCAATATTAATACAGCCATGGCGGTGAAGGATTTGCTTACCGAAGCGAGCTGGAAAGCAGTGTTAAAATCCAACCGTTCTTTGGTGGCAAGATTGCGGTAGCCAAGCGTTTTCCTGGAAATTGGATAACCCTTGTAAGCCACAAGGACGTTGCCGTTATAATGCCGCTGAATCAGGTATTTGGAAATCAAAGAATCGATTTTGTGAATTTTTTCGAGGGGTAGGGTTGGTTTAAGTATTGGCTCAACAGGCTCTTCCAGAGCCGAATTCGCATTATTTTTCGACCAGTTGCAGCTTATCAGGATGGTGAGCATGAAAAATAAAATGATCCTGAATTTTTGCATCGATTATCGTGTATTAGTTTGAATTTTTGAAGCGGCGAATTTATTACAAATTACAAAAATAGAGTGGGGTTAATACACCCGGATTGAGAAATTTGAAAGTTAAAAAATCAAAAAAGAAATCCTAATAAATTTTATATCAAGGTATTACCAGAAGAAGTGAAGCCTGAAAATAATTACAACTTCTCAAAATATTCCTGGTAACCGAAAGTTTTATAATTTCATCAAATCTTTGGTGCTCATAAAATTTCGTTTTAGAAATCCTGTTAAAATGGTTCAACTATATGGTATTAAATTAATTGACGAAGCACGATTCATCGAAATCAAAGGATTGCTGTGTTCCGCTTTACCTGAAAGCACAGCAAAAAAAGCTTCCCGTTTTCGGTTTAATGCCGGTGCTCAGCGGCAACTTCTTGGCGAGTTGATGGTGCGGGCCATTTTATGTAATAAATTTCATTTTCAAAACAGCGAGGTAAGTTTCGATTATCATTCCGATGGTAAACCTTACCTCAGTGGATCGGAAAATACACACTTTAATATTTCGCATTCCGGCGATTGGGTGGTATGTGCTTTTTCCAGTTTGCCTGTTGGTGTTGATGTTGAAAAGATCAGACGCGTGAATTTCGATATTGCCAGACGTTTCTTTTCTGCTGAAGAGACCTATCAGTTATTTTCGTTGCCCGAAAACAAGCAAACCGGATTTTTTTTCGATCTTTGGACGCTCAAGGAGAGTTATCTGAAAGCTTTAGGAACTGGCTTGACAAAATCTCTGGGTTCGTTTACCGTGCATCATAACGGAGATGATATTTTGCTTTACGACGGTACCCGGAAAATGGAAGTTAATCTTAAAAAATTTATGCCGGATAAAAATCATAAGCTTGCAGTTTGTAGTTTTGAACCCGAATTTGCGCAACCTTTTGAGGAATTATGTATCGACGATCTTTTAAATATGATTAATTCTTAAAATTTTAAATAATGAAATCCACTAAATCCAAAAACAGTTTATCGGTTAAATTAAGCCTGACGATACTGTCCATTGTTTTGCTCATTTTTGTGTTGATCATTTTTATCAACTTCAAAATTTCGCAACGGGTTTTATTGAAAGAGGCTGAAAATAATGCCCGAAATGTTTCACGTCTTACCATCAGCCAGATCGAAGACGCCCTGAACTCGGTCGAAAATGCTTCAAAAGTAGTTTCTGGCTTCATTTCTCAAAACTATATCAGCAATCCTGAAATCGAAAAAGTACTCAAATTGCTGGCTAAAAACGACCAGCAGGTTTCGAGCAGTTTCGTTTTGCTCGATCCGGGTGTAAATGATCAAAATCCCGCAAGGTTTCATTATTACTTTCAGAAAGATGAAAATGGTGTTGTGCAGGCCAACTCCTCGAAAAATGATAATTTCATCAATTCGGCGATTGTTAAAATCATCGAAAGGAACAGTGCTTTCTGGAGTGAACCATATTTCGATGAGGCAAGTGGTGAAATCGAGGCAGCATACATGGTTCCGGCTTATTTCAGCGGTGCAAATAATGCACTTGTCAAAGGAATTGTCGGGGTTGAGTTTCGTTTAAAATGGCTAAAGGATTTGATCGAATCAAAAAAAATCTACAAATCTGACTATATTTTTATTATAACAACCAGTGGGAAACCAGTAATAACACCGCGAAACCGGCACGATACCGATATTTTTGGCATAGCAAAAGAACTGAATAATCCAGGCATACTTGAATTAGGCAAAAAAATGATGAATGGAGAAACTGGATTTACTGTCATGCCGCAGGTTATGACTCATGATAAATCGGCAGTTTATTATGCACCCGTGCCTTCAACAGAGTGGTCGGTGGCCGTGGTTTTCCCGAATAGTGAACTTTATGCTGATTTATATTTAACCACCATCCTGATGGCATCTGTAGGTTTGGTAGGTTTTATCCTGATATTTTTTGCAATTATCATCATTCTCAAGCGCCTTACGAGGCCTTTAAGGGAATTATCGGAAGCTGCCGAAGCAATCGGGCAGGGAAATTTTGAGGTTATCATGCCGGATATCGAAACCAATGATGAGGTTGGCATTTTAAAGGATTCCCTGGAATCGATGCAGCACGAACTTCAAACCTATATTCAAAACCTGATACAATCAGTCAAAGAAAAAGAACATATCGAAAGTGAACTCCAGGTGGCGAAAACCATTCAGATGGGATTTTTGCGGAACGACTTTAAAGCTTTTTCGGAAGGAAAAGATGTTGAAGTTGCAGCATTGCTCAAGCCTGCGCGTGAAGTTGGAGGCGATTTTTACGACTATTTTATGGCTGACGAAAACACCATGTGCGTTGCAATCGGCGATGTTTCGGGCAAAGGTATTTCGGCCGCACTCTTAATGACCATCGTGCTTTCCCAGGTGCGCTCGGGAAATTACACCACCGAACATCTCAAAACGATAGTTTCCAAAATTAATACTGCTTTGTGCGCGCAAAACGACAACTCGATGTTCACCACATTTTTTATCGGGCTTTTTAACATTCCAAAGGGCGAACTTACCTTTTGCAACGCAGGCCATAATTTCCCATATCTGCTCCGGAATGGTGAACTCTTCGAAATTCGCGGAACACACGGCACGGCTTTGGGTGTGCTCGAAGGTCAAAATTTTAAAACCGGACGCCTTGTGGTCAATTCGGGCGATACCATGATTCTTTTTACTGATGGAGTTACCGATGCAGAGAATCAGCATGGCGAATTCTTTAACAAAAGCCGCTTCGAAAATGCGATCATTCAATCCAAAAATATGAATGCATCCGGCATTACGGCTGCCATCCACAGCCAGGTTAATAAATTTATCAACGGATTCACTCCTTCGGATGACCTCACTTTGTTGGTTTTCAAATTTAAACACGATCATTCGCAAATTGCCGGTGTAAATGAGTTGCCAGGAAATTTCCAGCCATCCTGAAAATGCTAAAGTGTTCCGCTTTGCTGACAGGCAGGCAGATTAACAGATTTTTGAATCAAAGTCCGTTTTCAGGATTTTCAGGTGTAGTGCAGAAATTCAATTTTCAAAATTAGAGTTAAAAAATCATTGATGTCCTGTTAAACTTTTTGAGATTTCTCCCTACGGTCGAAATGACAAGGTATTTGGAGTATTTTGGGAGAGTGGCGGTTGGTGGCGGCGAAG
>CAJATL010000253.1 GCA_903944895.1 uncultured Bacteroidota bacterium | reverse complement strand
AGGTACAATTGTCGAAAAATTAGTTATAAATTAACCTTCCCCATCCCCATCTTTCGGGCTACTTCTCCGCCTCCGGGTGGAGAAAGCCTGAAAGAACACTTTTTAAAAAGCCCCGCTGCCGAAAGGTGGCGGGGCTTTTTGTTATCCGGTCGTATTAATTTCACCCACAATGGTGACAATCATCATACGAATTCGCCCACAAATGAAGAACCTATCATCGGGGTTATAAAACCTTGCTATGGAAATATTGCTGTTATGATGTGTTTTCTGCTGTTTATCAGTATTTTAAAAAAAATCCGGAGCCTTTATCATCATTCGAAAATTAATCAGGCACGCTGTTTGGCTTCTGAGCATTAAACCTGACAAAAAATTGAAGTACGATAAAAATATAATTATTGAAAGCATGTAAGAAGTCTGATTCCGACATCATCATCACCCACTTTTTATAGGGTCAAACATTCTGAAATGGTGAGGATTTCTATCAAACCATCTGGAATAAAAAGTTCATTAACATAAAAGTTTTACTTCTTCATCAAATCAATTAAAAACAAGCTGGATGCAACATCAAATAACAGATACTGCATCCTGAATTCGATAAATTTCAGCGGGGTTAAAATTCAGGAAAGCAAAATAAGCTGATGAAATACTTGACAATTAAAGTTTTAAATCGTAATTTCAATTTTTAGCTCCTCAAACAAACATAAAAATGAATGTACTAAAGGCGGTTTTAATTATCATAAATCTTAATGAGATGAAAACAAATTACTTTTTTCCGATGCTTATCACCGTGTTCTTTTTTTTACCAGTGATATTGGTTTGCCAGACTTCAGTAATTGAACTCAGTTACAAGACCGGCGAACAAAATCTTAAGTTTCCGACAGACAATAATTTGTTGTTTGGACAACTCTCCAATCCTTCCGATGAAGGTGCTATTGCGTCGCAGGATTTCACCGATTCGACTGATTACAGTTGCCAGGCTACCGATGATTTTATTGTCCCTGATGGTGAAACCTGGTCGATTGATCTGATTCAAATTTTGGGAGTTTATTCTGCAGGCGGAGGAATCGCTCAACTGGCACATCTGATGATTTATTCCAACAATCCCGAATTTAACATCCCTGATTTTCCGGTCAGTACTTATCTGGATTATCCGATTGTGTCAACTTCCGGAGGTACGCTTACATTTGATATGACCCCCAATCCAATCATCTTGGTCGCGGGACAATACTGGATTATTGTCCAGCCGCAAATGGCGTTTACTCCTTTTGGTCAATGGGCCTGGAAAAAACAGGAATCGCCAACTATTTTAAACGAATTTCACTGGCTAAATCCTGGTGGTGGTTTTGGTGTGCCAGGCAGTGAAAACTGGTTGCCCGGGTCATCTGTTTTTGGAGGAACTGATCATAATCTTGCATTTGGGCTTTACGGAGCAATCGGTAATCCCCCTGAAGTTAATGCCGGCCCTGATGCCACCATTTGTGCCGATGCTGGTAAAAATTGTTATCAATGTAACGGTAGCGCAACAAATTACAAAACTCTTCTTTGGGATACCAGTGGTGATGGTGTTTTCAATAATCCGAATATTTTAAATCCGGTTTATTGTCCTGGCGTTAATGATATTACAAATGGTTTTGTAACGCTTACACTTTCGATCACCTACAAAGGCACAGCTTCATCCACCAGCGATTTTATGATTCTCACAATACAGGCATTGCCTGAAGTTGATGCTGGTCCCGATGCAAATGTCAGTGAAGGCGAAACGTATCAGTTGGCAGCAACGGCAGAGAATTACAGCAACCTGCTGTGGGCAACTTCGGGCAGCGGCAGTTTCAGTCCCCAAAACAGTCTGGATGCAGTTTATTCAGCTTCGCAGGCAGACATTGAAACTGGCTCGGTAGATCTTTGCATCACAGTTTATCCCATCGATCCCTGTACTTTGATTTTAATGGACTGCATGGAACTTTCATTTCAACATGAAACATCAGTAAATGCCGGCCCGGATGCCACCATTTGTGCAGATGAAGGTAAAAATTGCTATCAATGCAATGGTAGCGCAACAAATTACAAAACGCTCCTTTGGGATACAGATGGTGATGGCGTTTTCGATGATCCATATCGTCTAAATCCGGTTTATTGTTTTGGCGTTAATGATATTACATATGGTTTTGTAACGCTTACACTTTCCATCACCTACAAAGGCACAACTTCATCAACCAGCGATTTTATGATTCTCACGATACAAAGCAGCCCGACCGTTAATGCCGGCGCTGATGCTGTGATTTGCGAAAATGATTCTTACACCTTTTTTGATGCCACGGCAGCCAACTACAACTCATTACTCTGGACAACATCAGGGAATGGAACCTTTTTCTCACCATCAGACCTGAATCCGGTTTACACTCCGGGAACCGGTGAAGCTGGAAATACGTTTACGCTTTGCCTTATGGCACAACCCATCAATCCATGTACAATATCTGCAGCCGATTGCATGAATCTTACCATACAAGCATTGCCTGAAGTTGAGGCAGGTCCCGATGCAAATATCTCTTGTGGCGAAACATATCTGTTAGCGGCAACAGCAGGGAATTACAGCAATCTGTCCTGGTCAACTTCGGGGAGCGGTGGCTTCAATCCTCAAAACAACCTGTCCGCTTTTTACACGCCGTCACAGGCAGACATTGATGCCGGCTCAGTAGTTCTTTGCCTCACCGCCTATCCGGTCAATCCCTGCACTTTAATGCTGACGGATTGTATGATATTAGACATTACATGTAATCTCGATTGGGGAGATGCCCCTGAAGATCCGGGAAATTCTATTAATTATCCAACTTCAAGAAACAATAATGGCGCACGACACATTATAAACCCGGCTGTTTACCTTTGTAACCTGGTTTCATCTGTTGTAAAAATAGATGCCGAATCAGATGGTCAGCCAAATAATCTTGCTACAGGTGATGATACCGACCTTAATGGTACATCACTTGGCGATGATGAAGATGGTGTTGACATTCCAGCAACAATACAGAGGGGAAGCCAGATAAATATCACAGTCTGGCCTTCTGTTTCCGGATACCTGGATGCATGGATAGATTATAATACAGATGGCGATTGGAATGAAGATGATGAACACGTATTTGCAAACGAAGCGGTTAATCCTCCCTCTATCCCATTATTGACACCAATTGTACCAGCCGGAAACATTGGAATTTCTTATGCCCGTTTCAGGTTCCGGACTGCCAACACAACCATATCCTACGATGGCCTGGTTTCTGATGGCGAGGTAGAAGATTATTATGTACGTTTTGTTCCCCCTATTGATACAATTGATCCACCACCAGATACAATTTGTACATGTATTGGCGATACTATTAAATTTACGGTCGGTGTTTATGAAGGTAAAGAAGGCATTCCTCCCTATACCTACCATTGGACTTCAGATCCTCCCGGTTTCAATTCATATCTGGAAAACCCTGTTGTAGCACCCATGCAATCAACAACCTATTTTCTAAGTGTGACGGATGCTGTGGGCCAGGTGACTTTTGACGACCTGACACATGCTAAAGTAGATACCTGTGATTATGGCGATGCCCCTGAAGGCTGGATTGGGCTCCCAACTCCTGATCCCAATGTCTGGACTATCAGACACTATAATTATCCAACTTCTTCATTTAATAAAGGTGCAGCACATCGTCCAAACGCAAATGGAGTGTTTCTGGATTCTCTGATTGACTTCGAATTACAGGGTCAATCTCATTTTGAGGCTCTTGGAGATGATATAGACCTGTTTTTCCCATCACTTGGCGATGATGAAGATGGTGTAAGGAAAAGTAGTAATGTTGGTTTACCAGGAACCAATATTTATATAGTAACAGCACATCAACCGGGGTACTTGAATGCCTGGGTAGATTTTGACGGAAATTATTCATGGGAGCCCGCTGAACAGGTTTTTATCAACAGACCTTTGATTGTGGGTGACAATGAGGTAACTTTCAATACACCAGCCTATGTAAATCACAGTTTCAATACGTTTGCCAGATTCAGATATACTTCAGCTCAAAGCATTCCTGTAACTGGTGAAGCTAAAGACGGAGAAGTAGAGGATTACATGATTCCTGTTGAAAGCCCGAATTCAGGATCAGAAGTGGCGATTGTTGTCTTTGCAGAGAAATGGAATGTAACCTGTCTTGGGGGCAATGATGGTGAAATTACATTATCAGTTTCTGGAGGGGCTCCTCCCTATACCTATTTATGGAATAATGGAGCAACGATTCAAAACCTGACTGGTTTATCTGCTGGTCAATATTCGGTTAATATCACTGATACTGAAGGCTTGGAAACATTTTCTTCCTTTACAATTTTTGAGTTTCAACATCAAACTGCTGACGCCGGCCCTGACCAGTTAAATATTCCGGACACGTGGATAACCCTTCAGGGAAACCAGCCAATTGGTGGCAGTGGCATGTGGAGTATTATTAGTGGGGAAGGTGGAATAATAGATGATGCCTCCAATCCCTTCAGTAATTTTCATGGTGTCGAAGGTCAGATTTATATTTTAAGATGGACCATCACAAACTACTGCAATATTAGTCCGGATGAATGTGAAATCAGTTTTATGACTGGACCAAAAGATTTTGGCGATGCGCCGGAACCCTATCCAACATTACTTTCTGCCGATGGCGCACGACACCTTAATGATGGATTATTATATCTGGGTAACCATATTGATAATGAAACTGATGGTCAGCCTTCGGTTTCTGCTCTTGGTGACGATGTCAACAACCTTGCTGATGAGGATGGCGTTCAGTTTGTCGGATCATTGTCGGTTGGAAATGTTGCCACCTTTAACGTACTTGCTTCAGGTGCCGGGTTCCTCAATGCATGGATGGATTTTAACAGCAACGGAAGCTGGGCAGAAAGCAGTGAACAGATTTTCACCAATATTCCGCTAACTGCTGGTAATAATACACTTACCTTTAATATTCCTGCCAGTACTCTAATAAGTAAAACATTTACGAGATTCAGGTTCGACTCGCAGGGGAATTTATCTTACACCGGACTTGCCATTGATGGCGAGGTTGAGGATTACCTGGTTAAAGTAAAACCCAACTGGATGCCTGGTCAAACCAACAGAACGCATCTTATTGCCATTCCTGCCAATATTTCGATGCTCGAACCATATGATGTAATCGGTGTTTTCTATCAGGATAATCAAGGTGTCGAAAAATGTGGTGGCATGTTGGAGTGGATGGGTCAAACACAGGTATTGATCGCGTATGGTGATGATAATACAACTCCTCAAATTAAAGAAGGGTTTGCAGAAGGTGAAACATTCGCATGGAAGGTATTTTCGGATTCGATGGGAATTGTTAAGGATATTATGGTACAATATGATCCTTCTTTACCAAATTATGACGGGACTTTTGTGAACATCGGTGTTTCAGCAATAACTGCAATATTCAACAGTCAGAGCCTGAATATGGCAAAGGGATGGAGCGGCATATCCAGCTATTTGCTTCCGGTTGACCCACAAGTAGCTAACATGTTCAGCCCATTGAATAATTCGCTGTTCATAATGTACAATTTCGAAGGATTATACTGGCCATCACAAGGAGTCAACACACTTGGCAACTGGAACACCTGGAGCGGCTATGTTGTTAAACTCACCGAAAATGCTGTTTTAAATATTTATGGTTCTGAAGCAATGGACAAAAACGTAAACCTCGCAGCAGGTTGGAACCTCATACCTGTACTGAGCACTTCAAATGCTAATGTGGTGAGTATGTTTGCCGGTGTAACCGGGTTCTATGCAGCCAAGGATGTTGCCGGACAAGGCGTTTACTGGCCTGTTTATAATTACAATAGCCTTGGAAATCTTAAAACCGGAAAATCATATTTAATCTGCATGACTTCACCAGGATCAATTACCTTTCCGTCAGGCAGTTTTAAAACTTCGACCATCGGGCCTGTTGCTTTTGAAAACGTAACTTCATGGAAAGACGTGGTTTACACACCGGTTTCACATCTTGTGGCTTTTACCGATAATGCAACTTCAGGTTTTGAAAATGGTGATATCATCGCTGCATTCACACCTTCAGGCCTGTGCGCCGGAATGAACGTTTATTCCAATGATGGTGCCGGCCTTACCCTCAATGGTGATGACAATTACTCTGGTGAAGTTGACGGTTTTGCTGCCAACGAAGACATCAGCTACAAGCTTTACAGGCCATCCACCAGCGAAACTTTTGATTTGCAGGTTACCTACGATGCTTCGCTGGATAATACCGGAAAGTTCGCTGTTAACAGCATGTCGGCAATTACGGAAGTAAAGATGTCGGCAACCGGGATTGAGCAGCACGGCGACAGCCACCTGCGGATTTATCCAAACCCGACAAAGGGAGTATTCACCGTCGAAGGCATGGATAACAATGCAAGCATCCGTATTTACAACACTTTTGGAGAAGAAATCTATGTAAACACACATACGGCTTCCGGCAAGATTGATCTTTCCGGTCATTCTAAAGGCGTTTACTTTATCAGGATCGAAACTGCCGAAGGTACAATTGTCGAAAAATTAGTT
Organism: uncultured Bacteroidota bacterium; assembly: GCA_903944895.1. GTDB lineage: Bacteria > Bacteroidota > Bacteroidia > Bacteroidales > 4484-276 > CAJATL01. The sequence continues at coordinate 114 of CAJATL010000253.1, read as the reverse complement.
ATAAATTAACCTTCCCCATCCCCATCTTTCGGGCTACTTCTCCGCCTCCGGGTGGAGAAAGCCTGAAAGAACACTTTTTAAAAAGCCCCGCTGCCGAAAGGTGGCGGGGCTTTT
>CAJATL010000252.1 GCA_903944895.1 uncultured Bacteroidota bacterium | reverse complement strand
TCGCCTTGCACGGCTTCTGTTTCTGATGGTAAAATTCTTGTCATTCAAAAAGCACCAACAGCCAATGCGGGTTCTGATGCAACAGTATGCCAGGGCAGCACCCACACCCTGGCCGGGACGGCAACAAACCAGGCAAGTGTTGTATGGTCAACTTCCGGAACCGGGACTTTCAGTTCGACAAGCTCACTTACCCCGGTTTACACACCCGGCGCCGCTGATATCACCGCAGGAACTGTCACCTTAACTTTGACGGCTTCGGCAGTTTCGCCTTGCACTGCGTCTGTTTCTGATGCAAAAATTCTTGTCATCCAAAAAACGCCAACTGCCAATGCCGGAAACGATGCATCAGTTTGCCAGGGCAGCACACACACATTGGCCGGGACGGCCACAAACCAGGCAAGTGTTTTATGGACAACTTCAGGAACCGGAACTTTTGGTTCGGCAGTCTCACCAACCACGGTTTATACACCCGGCGCCGCTGATATCACCGCAGGAACTGTTACCTTAACTTTGACGGCTTCGGCAGTTTCGCCTTGCACGGCTTCAGCCTCCGACAATAAAATTCTTATCATCCAAAAAACACCTACAGCCAATGCCGGTTCCGATGCTACCATCATTGAGGGGGTGAGCTTCCCGGTTTCTGCAACTGCCTCAAATTACAGCAGCATTTTATGGCAAACCAATGGAGATGGAACTTTTTCTAATCCGGTGCTTTTGAATCCCGTTTATTATCCCGGAGTTTTGGATATTGATAATTCCACCGTAATTCTAACCATTGCTGTTTCTTCGGTTAACCCCTGTGCGGGCCAGGTTAACGATTTTCTTACACTCACCATCATGCGGCAACAGCTTATTCAGATTCCTGCCGGCTGGAGTGGCTTCTCGTCGTTTGTACTTCCTCTTAACCCTGCTTTTGACCAGGTGATGGCTCCCGTTGCAAATAATCTGATCATTGCTAAAAACATGCTGCAGGTTTACTGGCCGGAGTTTGGAATTAACACGATCGGAACTTTTGACCCGGCTATGGGATATCTCGTAAAAATGAATGCTGCAGCGACTTTGCCAATCAGCGGGTTTGAATTTGGAAATAAGACGATAAACCTCACGGCAGGATGGAACATATTACCGGTGCTTTCTCCTGTAAATATTGGTTATCAGCAATTGATCACCCAATTGGGGAACAAACTGGTTATTGTTACCGAAATTGCAGGGACAGGAATCATCTGGCCTGAGGAAGGGATTTACAACATTCCATTCATGGTTCCCGGAAAAGCGTATATGATAAAACTTACAAGCCCGGGCGTCTTTACTTTTCCGGATTGAGTGCTGCGCTGACTGAGTTCCTGATACAAAAAAATCCCCCGGAAATTGATTTCCGGGGGATTTTTTATTAGTATGCTGAATTGCTTCAGATCAATAAAAAGTCATCTTATCTGATCACAATTTTATCAAAAGAAACTGATGAATCACCAGTAAGTTTAATAAAATACACGCCCTTTGGCTGTGCACTGAGATCGATGATTGTTGAACCGTTCGAAACAGTTGAATAAACCATCTGACCGGCAGCGTTGGTGATGAGAATCTCATTTTTACCAGCTACCGAAAGTGTAAATTGTCCGGTTGAAGGATTCGGGAAGATGCTGTAAGTG
>CAJATL010000251.1 GCA_903944895.1 uncultured Bacteroidota bacterium | reverse complement strand
TGCCGTCAAAGTTAAAGTTACCGTTCCTGCTGTAATATCCGTGGCACCTGGGGTGTAAACCGGGTTTAGAATCGTTGTCGAACTAAAAGTCCCGTTTCCCGACGTTGTCCAAGCCACAGTTCCCTGATTGGTTGCTGTCCCGGCCAATGTATGGGTGCTTCCCTGGCAAACGGTGGCATCAACTCCTGCATTTGCTGTTGGTGTTTTTTGGATAATAAGAATTTTAGTGTCAGTTGCAGAAACCGTACACGGTGAAATCGCAGAAGCTGTCAAGGTTAAAGTAACCGTTCCTGCTGTAATATCCGTTGCACCTAGCGTGTAAACCGGGTTAAGAATAGTTGTTGAACTAAAAGTCCCTGTTCCCGAAGTCGACCATAAAACACTGCTTTGATTTTGGGCTGTCCCGGCCAATGTATGGGTGCTTCCCTGGCAAACGGTGGCATCAACTCCTGCATTTGCAGTTGGTGATTTTTGGATAGTCAAAATTTTAGTATCTGATGAAGAAACCGTACACGGTGAAACTGCTGATGCAGTCAACGTTAATGTTACCGTTCCTGCTGTAATATCAGAAGTGCCAGGTGTGTAAACCGGGTTTAGAATCGTTGTCGAACTAAAAGTTCCCGTTCCTGAGGTTGTCCATAAAACACTGCTGTGATTTTGCGCAGTTCCGGTTAACGAAGCCGTTCCTGTTTCACAAATGGTGGCGTCGGTTCCTGCATTTGCTATTGGTGTTTTTTGGATTGTCAATATTTTTGTGTCAGTTGCAGAAATAGTGCAAGGCGTAACTGCCGCTGCTGTCAAAGTTAATGTTACGGTTCCCGCGGTTTTGTCGGCAGTAGAAGGCGTGTAAACCGAGGTTAGTGAGCTTGTCGAACTAAAAGTTCCCGTTCCTGAGGTTGTCCATAAAACACTGCTGTGATTTTGCGCTGTTCCGGTTAACGAAGCTGTTCCCGTTTCACAAATGGTGGCGTCGGTTCCTGCATTTGCAGTTGGTGATTTTTGTATGGTCAAGGTTTTTGAATCAATAGCCGAACTTGTTGCACAAGTGCCAAGACCATTAGCTGTCAAAGTCAAATATACCACCCCGTTATTGATATCCAAGTTTCCTGGCGTGTAAACAGCATTAAGGTTGCCGGGGTTACTAAAAGTTCCATTACCAGATGTTGACCAAAGAATGGTTGTATAATATGAAGCATATCCTGACAAGACGTGTGTTCCGGTCTGACAAATAGTAGCATTTACACCGGCTTCAGCTATTGGGGTTTCCTGGAATGAAAGGAGCATGCAATCTATAATTATTTCCAAATCTGGGTCTGTTGGCAAACCATTAAGGCATAATAAAACGTTTCCATTTGTAATGTCAAGCTGCCCGGGATAATAAACTGTGGTCAGTGATTGTTCATCCTCAAAATAGCCATCTCCTTCCGACATCCAAAATATATCCTGAACAGCAGAGTTGATTTCTCCTTCAACTAACATACTCCCATCTGCACAAATTGTTGCATCAATTCCGGCATTAACAGTCGGTGGTTTTTGAAAGACCAGAATTTTGGGAAAAACAATTATTCTGTTTGAATCCGGACTCATACGGTAGCCCCATGCGACTTCGGATATGTATAAATCATAAAAATCACCATTTCTTTTAAATGCAAGGTCGTTAAACTCACTTTCAATAGGCATGTTGTTAATGATTTCAGAAACATCGTTAAAACCATTAATTCTGAATACTGCATCCCTTGTAGTATCAGATAATGACCTTGCAATAAAATAGGGTTTATAATCGGGGCCTATTGTACTGGGCCAGGTTTCAAATCCCCGCAAAATTGTCACCCAATCTTCGCTTGTCCCATCAACTGTATTAAATCGTAGTATTTTGTTGTTAAAACCGTCTGTTACGAAGAAAAATTTCCCATCATTTGAAATTTCGCAACCCATATAACGCCCTTGATTAAATGAAACATGAGAGCCATTAATAGAAGTTTTAATAATTCCATATGGATTCCAATGTGAAACGGTAAAAACTGCAAAACTATCTGGAACAAAGTTGTCAAAAATTGTGATTGGACCTGGACGATGATTCAGGTTTGCAAAGGTTGCAGCGTTTCCTTGTGGTGTAACTTTGGTAATGTTATACGAAGCATTGTTTTGAGTAAAGTAGATATTCTCTTGTTTATCAATTGCAATTCCGGAAGGCCAGGTGTAGCCACTCACAAACACTGATTTTTCACCAGTAGTGTCAATTTTTGCAATTGTGTTACTAAATGGACCTGAATAACTTGCGTAGGAATGATTTGCCACAAAAAGGTTTCCTGATGAGTCAAAAACGATTTGATTAGGTACATTTAATCCGGTGGTGAATATTTCAAGTGATGAATAATCAAACTTTGGTAAATTTTCATAAACGAAAATTACATTTTTGTAAGGAGCCATCTGGCTATAGCCATAAAATTCAGGTTTTCCATCACCGTTGCAATCGGCAGGGATAATATTTTCTATCGAACTTCCGTAAGAATTATCTGTATCAACAAATTTGTAAAGTGTGTCGGTCAGGTTGATGTATTGTGTCGGATGCCCGGCAAAGATGTAAGACTCTTTTGTTCCGTCATCTTTTGTTATGGTTAAAAAAACATCATTGATACCGTCATTATTTACGTCTACCGAATTCGCAAAATTTGATGGTATGGCCACCTGACCCTCAAATGGGATAAGCAGGGGGTTTTCCAGGGAGTAATTAGCGCTACCTTTGATTACGGTTATGAAATGATATGGCGCGGTTCCGTCGCAATTCATACCATTACCATTTGTTCCCATAATATCGTTGTAACCATCACCATTAATATCACCAACCTGCAAACACAACATCCCATCTAAACCCTGTACGTAAGCAGGTTGAGTGTTCATATTATTATCACCCATAAAAACATCTATAGTTACAGCACAAGGATTCCAACTTGGGATATCCGAAGTGATAATATCATCAAAACTATCATTATTAACATCTGCAATCTTTATTGCAGTACAACCCAAAACAGTGCTACCATTTCTACTGAATGTAACATCGGGTATTGCATCAAAACTACTGCCCCCGTAATAACAATAAATTCTACCTTCATAGTAGCCTCCATCATGCAAAGCACCAATTAACAAATCGTCAATGCCATCTTGATTAAAATCACCTTTTTCCATAGTATGTGTAAAACTACCATGATTACTTTGTCCGTCAATAATTAGCTTTTGATTGGTATCAATACCTGAACCATCGGTTTTTCCAAAAAAACAAATCGCATACCCTTGTGTGAAATTACTTTGACGATTGTAACTTTCGTAACCTACTACCAGGTCAATATTCTCATCATTGTTAAAATCACCTACCATTAATTGCCCGTATGGATTCACATCGTTAATTACACGCAGTCCATCAATAACTTGTGACGGACTGGTTGATACACCATTTGCCGAGCCAAAATAAATATAAACCTTGCCGATAATTTCGCCCTGCAAATTTTTTCCACCGGGAGCATAAATTATCAAATCCTCAAAAGAATCGCTATTTACTTTACAAGCCAATACTGTTTTTACCTGAAAACCACCCCACATTAAAGGCAAACCGAAATTTGCTGATGAATCCTCAGCAGCCAAATGCAGGATTTTATCAGGATTTGTAAATTCTACTGTTTGACTTTTTAGTAAACCACTAAATAAAATGCTGATTAGCACTGCAAGAATTGTAAAAGATTTTTTCATACCAATAATTTTAAATATTAAACATTAAATTTTGACTAAAGGCATCATTTAAATGGTAAATGATGGTTTCAAAAATACATTTCTATTTACTTGCTTTTACATACCTCCCGACTTATTTGACGAAGCCCCGCGTTTTAACACTCGAATGACTTGTTTCAGCCAACGAAGGGTTTTTGGAAAATGGGGTTTTTGGGGAGAATATGAGGCCGGGGAAGGAAATTTAAAACAGATCGGAATGTGTCCCGTTTCAGATAATAACAACGGTTTCAATAGCTTTTCAAAAAGTTCATCACTACTATTGTATTCATTAAGTTTGCCCTGGCGAGCATCATTTATAGCTTGAATGGTCTCTTCATTTGGTTCTTTAACCACGGTAATAAAGGGCTGTGTTTTTAAAAACTCTATCAGCTTTAAAGCTACATCAGTTTGTGGATCAATGGCTAAGTGTATCATGTTTTTATCGTTTTTGCAAAAGTATTCATTTTTTACCGCATCCTCAAATCCAGCAGCTTCAACCTGTCGCCGGATATTTTGAGGGTTTTTGAAAAGCTGTCGCGGTTGATGGTGCAGGTTTTGGTTTTGCGGTAATATTATGGCTATTTAAACAGCGTTTAAACCTTCCAAAACTGCAATTTTTGCAAGCAATTTATCTGAAGTAGGGCTTGCTTAAATAGTTTTTCTATTTGATTGTGTTTTGTTTATCGAAGCATTTGATATTTTGTATGCAAGGTTTTTGATCTTTATCATCATAATCCCCTACATTTAATATTTCGGTGCGCTGCACCTTAGCGAGGATTATTACGATGTACAGCTATCAATATTTGGGTGCGCTGCACCAGCAGGTCGAGCCACAGCGTTGCGAAATATTGGTAGAACAAAGGATTGCAAGAAAATTCAAAAGGTGCAGCGCACCGAAATATGTACAATTAAAATGATCTTTTTATTTTTCAGCAGACCCTGAACAAGGAAGAGGTGTCAAAGAATGTGTTCATAATGCCTATCGTCTTTCATTAACTACTTCTTCGGCAAAGGAACTTGTGCAACCTTGAAGCATTTCCTGCATTTTTAAAAATGAAAAATCTTCAAGATTTAAAGATGGTTTTGGTTCTTCTTCTTCAAAATAAATGGTTATCCTCACCGGCTTTTTTGTTTTAATGGGTTTATCAAGGGCTAACTGACCATTAAAATATGTTCCCGATGAAGCTTTGATTTTTCTTTCCATGGTTTTCATGTCAGCAATGTTTGTTTAATTTAGGAGCAAAACTTCAATTTTTAGTTTTTCAATATTCCGAAAAAGCCGCCAATAGATTAATTTTAGCCGGCGTTGGATCGGTTTATGAATTTGAACGAACCTTTACCTCATCCTCAAATCCAACAATTTAAGCCTGTCACCGGAAATTTTGAGGGTTTTTGAAAAGCTGTCGCGGCTAATGGTGCAGGTATTGGTTTTGCGGCTCACCGATTCGAGATAATCGAGGTTGATAAGGTGTGAGCGGCTGATGCGGAAAAACGTTTTTGATGGCAGAACTTCTTCGATTGAACCAATGTTTAAGCAAATGATTTCGTCTTTGTCCGGTTCATAAACCAAACGGGTATAGCTGGATTCGGCTTCGAAATAGAGGATATCGGCTGGTTTCACAAACATAAAACCACTCCGCGTGTTCAGGCGAATTTTCCCAAAGTTATTGATGTATGTAAACAGTGATTCGAGTTTTGAAGCCGTATTGTTTTGAGGTCTTTCGGCACTAAATCTCAGGAGTAGTTCATTAATCATTTCCTCATTTACGGGTTTTAACAAATAGTCGAATGCTGAAACTTTAAAGGCATCAATGGCAAATTTATTATGGGCAGTAACAAATACGATGTCGGTATTTAGCTTAAGGTCAGAAATTTCGCGGGCAAATTCGAGGCCGCTTTTCACGGGCATTTCGATATCCAGAAATACAATGTCGGGCTTTTGTGTTGCGATCAATTTTAAAGCTTCTGTAAGATTTTCGGTGTCGCCAATAATCTGAACCTGATTAAATTCAGCCAAAATTACCCGCAGTGCTTTTCTGGCATCGGCTTCATCGTCAACAATCAAAACTTTCAGGAGGTCGTTCATTTCGTTTTTTAAAAATTTTACATTCAACATTGGAAATTCGACATTGGAAATTAACCCAAAATAATCCATTGTCGTTTAGTTAAGCTAGATATGCTTCATTTTGTTAATGTATTGAAATTCATTTATTTAAAAATAAATATTACGGTGCGCTGCACCTTTTAACTCCATGATAAACCGATTTCTACAAATATTACGGTGCGTTGCACCTTTACAGCATAAACAAAGCAGCATCGCTGCGAAATATTTGTAAAAATAAAGTTTAAGAACGTTGGAAAAGGTGCAGCGCACCGCGATATTATTGCCAAATTGTACTCATTATTGTCTGTTTCCTGATGTTTCCTTAACTAAACGACATTGCAAATTAATCAGTAAATTCCTTTCACAATTCGTCCTAAACTACCCAATCTTTTTAATATTTCGCCCTTACAGGGCTTGTAAATCAGATAATTATCAAAATCTATAAATATTTGGCTCCTCTGGAGCAGAATTCAAAATTCCACATTCTTCGTTGGACATTTTTCGTTTTTCATTCGATATTGGATATTGGACATTGGACATTCTTCATTCTTCATTTTCAAATCTCAAACCTCATACTCACCGGAATTTTTATAATCACCTTTGTTCCGCAGGCTTCCAGGTTTTCGTCTGTCATGTCAACGATTTCAAAAGTAATTTTTTCCTGGTTCCGTTCATTAAACACTTCAAAATATTGCTTCATTATTTTCATGCCTTTTCCGGTGGATTTTATTTTGCTTTCGGCGGCTTTTTTCCGGCCAATGCCGTTATCTTCCACACAAATAGTCAGGAACTTCTCTGTTTCGGATATCCTGATCGTAAGATTTCCTTGTTTTTCGAGTGGAAATAACCCGTGTTTTACCGCATTTTCGGCATACGTTTGAATAATCATTTTAGGAACCGGCATGGTGATATCCAACGCTTCTTCGGTTTCTATCGAAAAATCAAACCGGTTTTTGTATCTGAACCTTTGCAATTCAAGATAGTTTTTCACAAAGTCAATTTCATTTTCGAGCGAGCGGGTTATTTTATCAGAACTTTCCAAAATATTACGTATCAAAACCGAAAAACGCGCCAGAAAACTGTTTGCCAGAACCCGGTCTTCGCTCATAATTACTGCGCTAATCGAGTTAAGCACATTAAACGTAAAATGCGGGTCCATCTGGTTTTGCAGCGACAACAGACGCAATTGGGTAAGTCGTTTTTCTCTTTCCGATTCAAATTGCAGACGGTTGCGGCGGCGGTTGGTGTAAAAAACGGATAAAAACACAGTTGTGCCAACCAAAATTATCAGCGCAGAAACCATAAAAGCCATTGTTTGCCACCAGGCATGGCGGATTGAGATTTGTAAACTTACCGGTTCATCGTTGAAAATCCCGTCGAAGTTGGAAGCTTTGAGCAGTAATGTGTAATCTCCGGGTTTGAGGTTGGTGTAAACCGCACTGCGTTCGGCGGTTGGTGTTGACCAGTTTTTATCGTTGCCTTCCAGGAACCACGTAAATTTTACCTTTTCAGGAAAACGAAGGCTGGTTGCGCCAAAGCCTATTTTGAGGTTGTTTTGTAGCCACGATAATGAAATGCCGGGATATGCTTCAAAATCATTAGCCAAAGGAATCCATTGCATGCTGTCGTTCAGGATTTCGAATGATTTGAAAAATGTGTTGGGTTTAACCGTATTTGCAGACAGTTTTTTTGGATCAAACCTGACTACCCGGTCGGAGGTGGCAATCCAATATTTGCCTTTCGAATCGCGGGTGATGCAGTTTTGGGCTACTTCGATGCCATGAAATCCATTTGATTTATCGAAGAATGTTATTCTTTCTTCGCCATTTTCGGCGTAAGCCTTAATATTAACAATGCCCAAACCATTAATAGCACCAACGATAAGAGAATCCGTGCCTAAAGAAGCCAGTGAAGTGACCGTTGACGGAAAAATATTTACTCCAACCTGTCGGAAAGATTTGCCGCGAATGGCGTACAAACCCGTTTCGTTTCCCACCCAGAGCGTGCCATATTTATCGCGATACTGGCAAATAGCACCCAGGTTATAATCACATTCTTCGTTGGGCAGCATCGAATATTTTTCCCCGTCCACAATCGTCATTCCCCTGAAATAGCCGCACCAATAACGGTTTTTCTCATCCATGGAAATGGAAACAATCGAAAGTGCATTTTTGGGTTTGGTTGGCTTCAATATTTCAACTTTTCCATCAGGATATTTAATTGTCAAATCACCTCCCCCTGTTCCAAATAGTAGTTTGTGGTTTATCGTGTCTTCAAAAATTATTAAAGCTGCACCCCAGGTTTCTTCTTCACTGAGAAATTCAGCAAAATCCTTCCCATCCCAACTAAAAACCTCGTAATTGGTTGTAAAAAGGGCTTCTCCGTTTTTTGTCAGAATCCCTCCAGGACAAATCGTTTGAACAGGTTTTTTGGTCTTGGGAAAACCATATCTGGTAAAGCGCTGTTCATCCAGTAAAACGATACCTTCATTATATCCTCCAAACCATATTTTGCCGTGCTTGTCTTCCACAATTGACCAGACATTTTTTGGCATCCCGTTTTTATCGGGCAAATAGTTTACAAATGCAGGGTTTTCGAGGCAAAATAATCCATCTCCTGCCGCTCCTCCAATCCAAAGGGTTGCTTCTTTATCAATAAAAAATCCTATCGAGCCATAAAACTCTTTAATATTGGTAATCAATTCGTTGCCAGCGAAATAATTGAGTTGAAAACGGTCATTTCCAAAATAAATACCTCCCTTAGCGTCAACTTCAAATATGTAGTTCGATTGCGTATCAAGGTAAGCAGTATTTTCAGGGAACTCTATTTTGGTTTTGATTTGATCTTTGTAAGCAAAAATTCCTTTTCGGGTATAAAAATAAAGTGATCTGTTCCGAAATTTCAAACCAGCTATCTGGTCAGCTTCCTGAACAATCCATCTGGCTTTTTCATCCTGCATTTCGAATATCCTGTTATTAACACTTCCCCAAAGCTTGTTATTAATAGTGTCGTAACTAAATGAATGTACTAAAGTATCGGTATTTATTAAGCCCAGGAACTCTTTAAAATGATGATCCACTTTTGTGAACTTGCCATCAGCAAATTCATAAACATCAATTTTGGAAAGTTTGGTTGCAAAGAAAAGGTTGGTTTTTCCCTTAGAATTTTCATAAATGAAATTTATGTTAACCAGGCTTGAATCAGGCAAAGAAATGTTTTTCAATTTCCCATCCTTAAAAATTGCTATACCACTTCGCAGACCGATAAAAATAAAGCCTTCGCGATTCTCATAGAAAAAATGCACCAAATTGTCAGGAAGCCCATCTTTTACTGTGAAATTCACAAATTCCTCCCCATCAAACCGGCTGATCCCTCCTTTTGTACCAACCCATAAAAAACCTTTACTGTCCTGAAAAAGACACATCACCTGTGTTTGAACCAATCCTTCGGGGATGGAATATTGGCGGAGGCTGAATTCCTGACCAAATAATCCGTTGCTGAGAGTGAGTAAAGCAAAACAGAAAACCAATGGGTTACAACAAAATCGAACGGCTTTTAAAACTGGATTTTTAAAACTGGTTGTCATATTTATCCGGGTAAAACAATGAATATTACAGCGTAAATGTAGAAAAAAATCTTCGTTGTCTGATTTAAACAGCCGAATCTTGTTCATTACCCTCATTTTTTTTCTTTTGAAGCCGCAAATTCAGAAAAGTTTGAAACTGCTGGCTTAGTTCGGGATATTAAAGGATCCAACCGCTTTGGAGAGGACAAAAATGGCGGATGAACATACTTGAAAAAAATGTCTCAAGCCACCAACTGATTTCTAATTGATTTGAGGATCTTTAAGATGATGCCTTCCTCAAATGCACCTGCTAAAACACCATCATAAAACCGGTCATTTCTGACGAAAGCGGTTATCAGCTTACATTTGGTCGGGATGTCGATCGTATCAAAATCAAAATCCTTGTCACCGGCCATTCTTCTACCCTCATCCCAGCCCGGCCAATCAAAATCAATGATGATTGGTATTGCATAAACGATATCCAGAAATCGATAGACGATTTCATTCACCTCACAATTTGGCACCAGGTACTCGTCCTCTGCTATTAATTCTATATCAGGTGTCTCATCAAACTTCTCAGTTTTTTCAATTTCCGGAATTAAATCAAGGAGTGGTGCCCAGTCTGCTTTTGAATATGAATTTATTTTCTCCTGATAGTTATCTGGTTTTAGTACGTCCATAATTTCTTGTTTCAAAATCATTTTTTGCATTTCTAACTCACCACACTATCCGCCAGCAACTCTGCCTGCTTCAACACGGTATCGATGGCTTTTTGCTGTTTGTCGGGCGGATAGCCGTATTTTGTGAGGGTTCGTTTTACCAAAACCATCAATTTAGCCCGGGCGCTTTCACGGATTGTCCAATCAATAGTAGCGTTTGCTCGTACTTTGTCGGCTATTTCTTTGGCAATGGTGCGAAGGATTTCATCACCTAAAACCGAAACTGCACTATCGTTGGTTTCGAGCGCATCGTAAAAGGCCATCTCATCCTGACTGAGCCCTAATTTTTCGGCTTCTGCATCAGAGGCTTTGATTTCTTTGGCAATGTTGATCAGTTCCTGGATTATTTCGGCAGTTGTAAGCAGATTGTTCTGGTACTTTTTGATTGCTGTTTCGAGCATTTCCAATAGTTTCCTGCTCTTTACAAGATTTGTTTTTGCCCTGGCCTTTAATTCATTGTTCAAAATCTTTTTCAGCAATTCGATTGCAAGGTTTTTATGCTGCATCCCCTTGACTTCCATAAGGAATTCATCCGATAAAATCTCCAGCCCGGAGATTTCCGGTTTGCCGATTCCGGCAGCATCAAAAATATCAACCACCTTATCGCTGCTCAAGGCTTCATCAACAATCTGTTTGATTGCCGTTTCGATTTCAAAATCTGTCCGGCCAGTCCCTGTTCCGGTGAACTTTACCAATCTTGCCTTCATGGCCTGGAAGAAAGCTACTTCGGGCAAACAGGGCTGGACTTCATCTTTTGTAATGCAAAGCGAAAGCGCCTGGCTCATCAAACTCACTTCCCGGATGAACCGTTCCTTGCCTTCCTGCAGCCCGAGTATATGTTCTTCGGCCTGCAGGATGATGGATAATTTCTCTTTTGCATCAACCACAAAGAACCTTTTAAAATTAAACTTGTAGCTGTTTTCGTAATAGGCATCGGGTTCTTCGACTAAAATGTCGTTTCGTGTGTTGCTGTCCTCATTAAACATTTGCCTCACCACTTCCATTTTCTCAAGAAATACCTCTAACGCTTTTGAAACATTTTCGGCAGGGTCGCCTTTTCCCCCGGCATCACCATAAAACGAAAGTGCCTTTTTTAAATCAGTGGCTATCCCCAGATAATCAACAATCAGTCCCCCGGATTTATCTTTAAATACCCGGTTTACTCTGGCAATGGCCTGCATGAGGTTGTGCCCGCGCATGGGTTTATCAATGTACATCGTATTGAGGCATGGTGCGTCAAAACCTGTTAACCACATATCCCGAACAATGACGATTTTCAGTTTATCGGCAGGATCTTTCATCCGCTCCGATAAATCTTTGCGCTGTTGCTTGGTGGTGTAATGTTTTGCAATTTCCGGACCGTCGGCACTTGTGCTGGTCATCACAACCTTGATTTCACCTTTGGTTAAATCGTTATCGTGCCACTCCGGCCGCAAGGCGATAATTTCTTTATAGATATCTGCAGCAATCCGGCGGCTCATGGCAACAATCAGTGCTTTTCCTTCAAAGATGGTCTGCCGTTTTTCGAAATGGGTAATAATGTCCCTGGCCAGATTTTTTATTCGTTCAGGATTTCCAACAATGGCTTCCAGTTTCGACCATTTGGCTTTTGCCTTTTGGCGGGATGTAATTTCTTCGTCCTGTTCCAGGTCTTTATCAAATTCCTCGATCAACCGTCTTCCTTCTTCATCCAGATTCACCTTGGCCAGGCGGCTTTCGTAGTATATTTTCACGGTTGCACCGTCGGTTACGGCATCTTTGATGTCGTAACGATCGATGTAATTGCCAAAAACCTGTGGCGTGTTAACGTCGGTGCCTTCAATCGGGGTTCCGGTAAAACCGATGTAGGTGGCATTTGGTAAAGCATCCCGCATGTATTTGGCAAAGCCATAAGCAATCCGTTTGCCGATTACCTCTTTGGTTTCTTTGTCTTTTTCATCAACAAGCTTTGCTTCAAAGCCATATTGTGTCCGGTGGGCTTCATCGGCAATGACCACTACATTTTTCCTGTCTGATAACTGAGGGTATGCTGAACTTGTCGAAGCATCTGGCAAAAACTTCTGGATGGTAGTAAATACAATTCCACCGCTGGCAACTTTCAGCAGTTCTTTCAGATGCTCCCGGTTTTCGGCCTGGATCGGTTCCTGGCGTAAAAGCTGGACTGAACCTGCAAAGGTGTCGAACAACTGGTCATCCAAATCGTTGCGGTCGGTGATTACGACAATGGTCGGGTTACGCATTTCGGGTGAAGTAATGAGTTTGCCCGAATAGAAAACCATGCTTAAACTTTTGCCCGAACCTTGTGTGTGCCAGACCACACCACCCCGTTTATCACCATTTACACCGGAAGCCATAATGGTTGATTCGACGGCGCGATTCACTGCAAAATACTGATGATAGGCGGCCAGCTTCTTAACAGTCTGAATCTGGATAAGACCGGTTTTGCTGTCCTCTCTTTTGGATTTTTCAAAAACAATGAAATTTCTTACCAGGTTGAGCAGAATTTCCTTTTTCAACATTCCTTTAAACAAGGTTTCCATCTGAGGTTTAAACCTTGACGCTTCTTTCACGCCATCAACCGTTTTCCAGGCCATGAAGCGGTTCAGGTCTGCCGAAACGCTTCCTGCCTTACATTCCAGTCCATCCGAAATAATGCAAACAGTATTGTAGGTGAACAGGCTGGGAATGATTGCTTTGTATGTCTGTATTTGTTTGAAAGCGCTCAGGATATTCGCGTTTTCGTCGGTGGCATTTTTAAGCTCGATCACCACCAAAGGAATGCCGTTAACGAAAAGCAAAACATCAGGCCGTTTGTTCTGGTTGTTTTCGATGATCGTAAATTGATTAACCACCAGGAATTGATTATTCCCAACGTTTTCGAAGTCAATCAAAGCCACTTCATGGCTTCGTTCATAGCCGTTTTGCTGGTAAGGAATTTTTACCTTCTCAACCAAAAGCCTGTGAAACTCCTCGTTGTTGTGCAGCAATTCGGGTGAAGAAATACGCAAAATCTTCTGAACTGCGGCTTCCTGCGCCGAAGCCGGAATGTGAGGATTTATTTTTGAAATGGCATCCCGTAAACGGTTGGTTAAAACAACCTGGCTAAAACTTTCCCTTTCACAAAACATGCCTTCCGGCGAAATATGTTTACCAAAGGCATATTCCCATCCCTGCGAAAGCAAAATTTCGATGGCTGATCGTTCAATAATATTTTCGGTGATGGGTTTCATTTCATGGATCACTTTTATGGCTTCAAAATCAAATTTCCGTTTCTGAATTAAGCAAAAACTAATTGAATATCATATTATTACATATTATCACCCTTTTCCAGTTAAGCAGAACTAACCCCAAAACGGGATGTATTCGGCAAACTTTGTAGAAACATTACTTGGGTCTTTGGGCTTAATTCTCCCTAGAGCCAAAGCTTCCTTTATCACCAGTGAAACCTGTGGCCTTTGTTTTTCATGCATCTTAAACCTTTCCCTCAGACTGGTATTTGACATGCCTCCAGTTGAATAATATTTGATGATGGAATGCTGATAACAGGCTTCAACTCTTTCTGTTGGTGTAAGATCGGCAAATGTTTTAGGGCTAAACATGGTTACCCTGAATGAGTTTTCCAGTTCTTCAAATTTCAAAGGTGGTAAGCCAAATAATTCTATCGAAGAAACGGCCTTCTCCAACCCCGAACCCCTTTCCTCACAAATGTTATACCTACGGAAAGCTGCTGCTAAAATTTCATTCCTTGATTCCGGTGTAGTTCTGATCAACCGGTCAATTTTCTTTGAAGGCAATAGTTTTCCGGGATTTGAAATAACAATTCGGTTGTCGAAAATTTCTATCATTGGACCAGAACCGCGAATACTAAAGTCCTGATGTATGAGGGCATTTGCTATCAGTTCTCTAAGTGCAATTTCAGGGTAAACTGTTGTCTCCTTTCTTAAAGCATTTTTTATAATTTCACTGCCTGGAAGCAGAGCTTTCAAAAAAGCAAGTAAACCATCAAATCCAATAGCATAACCTCTGGAGCCAGGGTATTCTTTCTCAGTTTCCAACTTGGTTATACCTTTGTATTTTATCAGGCGAATGCATTTCCTGGCCAACCCATCGAACTCTTTCAAGTTGAAGGCACATGACAAAGCACCAAAGTTAGTTATGTAATAACCAGCTCCATCAACTTCATCAATCATTTTTTCGTCTGATAACCAACGGATTATCTCAGGATCAGTTTGTGGTACAGGCTTATCGAGCAATTTAAAGATTGTTCTAAAATCAAGTAGATCTCTAATTTCATGGAATTCTTTCAGTTTGGAAGCATGTAATTCCTCAAAATGAGGAGTTTTACTATTGAGCATTAAAGAACCTATTTCGGGCCTGGATGCCAAACGAGTTGTTCCTCCGCTACGGATATATGCATTTTCAATGGTTCCTGGTTTTACATGTACAGGTTTTACAGCACACTCTTTTACATAAATAAAAAGCAAAGGCATATTTTGGTAGGTTTCGATAGCATGGTCGAGCACAACAACAGGGTCAAGCGAATCCCGGCAAAGGCTACTAAGTTTTTGAACAATAAGTTCAGCCTCCTCTTGGGAAATTCCAACTGGTTTCGCAGTCTTGTTTTCTATACCGAAAATCATAAAACCACCACCTGGTTGGTTAGCAAATGCCGAAAGATGCCGCGATAATTTTGTATTATCCGGCGAAAGGCTCTCTTTCCAGTCGAGTTCATTCAATTCCTGTGGAACAGGTTCCAGGCTGTGTGTTAAAAACTCAAAAGCCCTATTTATCCAGTTTTTTATCATTTTATCTTTTCAAATTAAGCAACAAAGTGTTAAATATCAATCGTGTAAATTAGTTTTCTTTTTTTGAATTAAGCAAAATTTCAATCGCTGAACGTTCGATAATATTTTCAATGATGGGTTTCATTAGTTTGTTTTATAATAGGATTTCATCGGGATTAAAGGCAGCTGCGTGTTCATTTCTTTTTAAGTATTTCGCGGGCAGACCTTTTAATATCCAACAATCCGATTTTGGTGTTTTCTACATCCTCATTACTCCATTTCACGGGATCTGACCAGTACTCAGCCTTCAACAGTAAACTCACGTATAAAGATTTATCAAGGTCTCTTACTTTTGTCGCAGTTTCCATCCATAAATCTGAAAGTTCCAAATTCGATTTGGAAGTACCGTTTTTATTCATTGTTATGTAAAATGACGTCCTGTTTGCTGCTTTATAGATTGCTTCTATTGCTTCGTAGGCCTTTTGTTTTTTCTGCGCCTTTTTATTAAAGATTTCCTTAACCTCCTTAATTAGTAATACTGTGGCTTCAATCCAGGTGTTTGATGATGGCATGATATTTTATTTTTTCGTTTATGATTTATTTTCAGTACTGACCGGTTAAAATTTCAACAAAAAAAGGGGCTATAGCCATTAGGTTTCGCCCCAATGTTGTAAGTTTGTTTTGCAAAAAATAACTTC
>CAJATL010000250.1 GCA_903944895.1 uncultured Bacteroidota bacterium | reverse complement strand
GGGAGGGGAAAAGCGGCCGCTTCGCGTCCGCTTTTCCCCTCCCCAATCCCTGTCCAAACATTGTTGTCATTTCGACCGTAGGGAGAAATCTAATTTCGATTTGCTTTTTGAGATGCAAAAAATGGAACAAAAATGCCTGATTTTCTTAAAATTTGTGAGTTGTTGATAAATAGTAGTATGCGTTTTGTAAAAAATGAATTTTTAACACCCCAGCTTTCCGGGTTTTGTCTAATCTTAAAAATCTGCCTTTTCATCAAAGTTTAGGAAATCTGACAACACGCTTACCACCATTGTTTTTGACGATTGACTCCTGAAAATTACCATGGTTTCCAATAAATCTTTACTTTCGTCATCAGAATTTAAAAATACTAACAATGATTACTTTCGACAACACCGAAATAGCCTTTCAAAGCAAAAGCAACGGCGCCCTCAAAAGGTCGTACCTGCTTTTTAAAACTTTGTCGCATCCTGGCCTGGTAAAAATTGGCGGAGCTTTTACTCAACACGCCATAAAGATGCACCTTCCGGTAAACTGGCTGGTAAAACCCACCATTTACAAGCAGTTTGTGGGCGGCGAAACCATTGCTGAGTGTGAGCCCAATGTGCGGTTGCTCGAAAAGTTCAACGTAAAAGCCATCCTTGATTTTTCGGTCGAAGGCAAAGAATCTGCCGAAGATATCGCTGCGGCGCTGGACGAAACTATCCGTTCGATTAAGAATGCAGCCAAAGATCCAAATATACCTTTTGCGGTTTTTAAACCAACCGCATTTACAACAGCTAATGTTCTTACAAAAGTAAGTGCCGGAGAAGCCCTCTCTGAAACTGAAAAAACTGAAGCCGAAAATTTCAGATTACGGGTTGAAAAGCTTTGTCAGACGGCCTTCGACAACGGAGTTCCGGTACTTATCGACGCCGAAGATTCGTGGTATCAGAAATTTATTGACGAAATTGTTAACGCCATGATGGCTAAGTTCAATAAAGAAAAAGCCTTTGTTTTCAATACGTTCCAGATGTACCGCGTCGACAGGCTTTCGTACCTGAAACAATCTTACGAAATGGCCATGAAAGGAAATTATTTCCTGGGAGCCAAATTTGTGAGAGGTGCATATATGGAAAAGGAGCGTGAGCGTGCTGCAAAAATGGGATATCCATCTCCCATCCAACCCGACAAAGACGCCACCGACCGCGATTACAATGCCGCCCTGAAATTTTGTGTCGAAAACATCAGTCTGATTTCGGTATTCAACGGAACACACAACGAGTTCAGTTCAGGCTATCTGGCCGAATTGATGAAAGAAGCCGGCATCCAGAAAAACGACACGCGGATCTGGTTTTCGCAACTTTACGGCATGAGCGACCATATCAGCTTTAACCTGGCCAACCTCGGCTACAATGTGGCTAAATATCTTCCATACGGACCGGTAAAACATGTAATTCCTTATCTGGTAAGGCGCGCCGAAGAAAACACCTCGGTAAAAGGCCAGACCGGCCGCGAACTCGGACTTATCTTAAAAGAAATGAGCCGAAGGAAAAGAGGAATTCAGGTGAGATAATTGTTTTAAATTTTCTGTTCGGTTTTTTTACGGTTCCTTCGGCTTCTGTATGTTAATACTTGTGTTTTAGTAAAACCAGATCTGTAAACAGATGCTACTGAAATACTATGCAAGCCATCAGTTGAAAAATGCAAGCATGGCGATGAAAAACCAGGAAAGAACACCACTGGGTAAAACGATCATCATACTTTCCATTCCAGAAACAGTCAATGTTTTACTTGTGTTTCAGCAGATACTCACTGCCTTTTTGATAAATAGCATCAAAACCGAATAGTAAAAAAAATAATTTCCTTTTCGATTGTTTTGTTAGTGGTTGCTTCAGGAATAATGTGCTATATTTGCCTCTAAATCTTTTCTTAAATTTTAAGAAGCAATTAATCACTCAAAATTATTCCCATGAAAAGAATCTGTTTATTCCTTTTAATTTCATTAAGTCTTATGCTTAATGATTCCTTTAGCCAGAACGCCACTGCTACAATTGGTACTTTAACAACCTGTCATAATACCGCGGTTGTGGTTCCGGTGTTAATCCAAAACTTTATCAATGTTGGCGCGGTCTCACTCTACATCGGCTACGATACTGCACAGTTAAGTTTTGTAGGTCTTGAAAATATCAATCCGGCATTTCAGGGTCTTTTATACAATAATATGAGTGTTCCCTCTCCACAAGTCGGGATAAGCTGGACGAGTCTGTCCGGAGTGAATGTTGTTTCAGGGGTATTATTCCAGATGAAATTCAATTATCAGGATAACAGCACCAACTTACTGTTTAATCCCGGATGCGAGGTCACTACTCCTGACCTGGAACCCATCGAGGTTATTTTCGATAATGGCCAGGTCAACCCATTAATAGCAATAATTCAAAATCCCGAAAGTATTACGGTAACCTCTCCCGCACAAGCTTCATTCTTGATCAATTCATCGGGCGGGGGTGCTTTACTTTGGCAGCATAGTACCAACGATGGTACGTCATTTTCTGATTTGACAAATTCAGGAATTTACCAGGGGGTGAACACCCAGGAACTAATCCTGACGAGTACCAATCAGTTTTTAAACGGTTCGTACTACCGCTGTAAAATTATTTCGGGCCAATGTGTCAGATATTCCGAAAGTGCACTGCTTACCATAGCGACGATAGCTCAGCAGGATATTTCACTGCTTGCCGGATGGAATAGTTTGTCGGGCTATCTGAATCCAATAAATCCAAATCTGAAAGTTATGTTTTCTTCGATCATCAATTCAATCGAAATCGTAACATCAGAAAATGGATATTTTTATCCGGATGGAAATATTAATACGATTGGTTCTTTTGATCCCACAAAAGGCTATGCCATTAAACTTTCGGAGAATAAAATTCTAAGCATCAGTGGCTCGAAACTGGAAAACACACAACTTGTTATTCCTGCCGGGTGGAGTTATCTTCCGGTTATTGTTGATTGCGATGTTGCCATTGAAGCTCTTTTTGGTGCCACCATTACTGAGGTTGATTTTATAAAGGAAATCCCCGGATTAAGTGTTTACTGGCCAGCGTTTAATATAAAAACCCTGCTTACACTTAATCCGGGAAAATCTTACCTCGTTAAAATGAAAAACTCAGTTGGAATTACATTCCCGCCTTGTGATTGAAAGTTGAATGATTGCAATCATTTCCTTCCTTTCGCACCGGACAACTGCAAATGACCGATTCCCCAAAGGGCATTTTATAATTGCATGTTTTGGTGCCGGGTGTTTGTACAAAATGAATCTGTTGATTAATACAATATTGTACTTTACAGTTAACGGTATTATCACCATTTAAACATGCAAAATTCCTGGTGCAGGAGGTAGTTCTTTTCAGAATCTCCTGATCAATTTCCAAAAGCACGCTGTTTTCCATTTCATCAGTATTAAGAAGTTAACCGAATCTTAAACTTGCATACAAAACATTGATGCAAATAACACCATCCAGTTGAATAATAAGCGGTTATTCTTTCTCCTGCTTTGAATCGTATACTTTTTTAATGCCATAACCAGCGCCCATCAACAGAAGCATAGTAAGGCCGCTGCCGATAGGGGCTCCGCCGCCACCAATTGGATTTCCGTTAGTACCACCACCGCCCTGATCTGGTGGTGGTGGCGGATCCTGAGCAAATAATGGCATTAATGAAACAAGGAAAATGACGAGTACGAAAAATATCTTTTTCATAATTATGTAATTTTAGTGGGTTATTAATTTACGGATTAAAGTTAGTGTAGCTGATTCATACTGTACGATGTAAGCACCTGCCGGGCTGTTTAGCTCAATGTTGATACTCCCGGGATTAGTAGTGGCTCTGGTTGCTACCAACTGTCCAAATACATTATAAACATTTACTGTTCCTTTGGTACCTTCGGGAATGATAACATGAATAGTACTACCGAGTGCATAAGCGTCAAGTAAAGGCTGATCATTTTCGGTAATGCCAACTGATGAAAACCATACCTTAAAACGACCATCAAAGGTGCCCTTTTCAGAGGTAAACGAATAAACCGGATTGAGACGCAGATTGGTTCTGATGCCCGTGTTCATATCCTCCAGAACGATAGCTTCTTCGTTGATAAAACTTTCCATACCCTCAGCAGTGAAGGTAAATACTCCGGCAACGCCTGCTTTGAAACCTAACGGAATGCCGGGGGTTTCGCTGATTGCGTTAAGGGTATTGATACTCATTATCGTTTCGCCTGAAGTGTATATTTCGGGTGCATCTTCATCACCATGAAGCTTGTAAGCATCAAATTGTGAGTCGAAACCTACAGTTGCTTCACTATTAAAACGGATGAAAACCTGGTCGCTTTTTGGGTTGCTGCTATTGGTAACCGTAACTGACAGCAACTCGGGAATATTATTACCAGATTTCCAAAAAGATGTGTTGTCGTGTACCCGGCTCGAATTGGTAAAAGTTACTGAACCTCCACCCGTTTTGGCATGTAAAAAGAAACCCTGGCCGGCAGGAACAGTCCCACCCGACAAACTACCTACACCAGCGATCCAGGATTTGTAGTTTCCATTTCCCCAGGCATAAACAGCATCATCAATATTTACCCTGGTTAGTAAATCACAATCAACTGCCGAAGGATAAGGATTACCTACCAGGTTCCAGCCTGAGCCGTTGTTTGAAAGTGTACGTGTAACGTTTCCGTTTCCCAGAGCTCCTTCAAATATGGCAACCGGCGGTGTTGGGGCTGTAGTGATGTATGTTGCATACCCTCTTCCGGCAGCCGGAATATGGGTCTTGTGTTTGTTCACCCATGTGGCTGTTGGTTCATCAAATTCGCGCACCCAAACCAGCATGTTGCTCCAGTCCGGAGCAGGAAACATATCATCAAAAGTGATAGACGTTGTTACTGGTTTTGAGATGAAATGGTAATTATTCAAATCAGCAAGGTAACGTTGAACCGTGGCATTAACTCCTGTAGTATTATGGATTAGTGAACCAGTGCCATAAGCAGAAGATTCAAGGAGCAAACCAGCAGGAGGGGGGGGTAATTCTTCGCCTGTCACCTTAATATTATCAATCATATTTCTGCTTGAAGTACCGCTTAGTTCAAATTCATTGTTTGTTGGATGAAACACCAAAAATCGCACATAAATACTTGAATTGTTTTCAATTTCTACAGGTAAGACTATATTACTAAAAGAGTTCCAAATAGGACTTGCGTAAGTGCCCGCTGTATTTGGCATTTCTAGTAAGCCATTGATGACATCGTTCCATTCAGTACCGTTTAAACTCCATTGAGTTTTGTAATATCCTAATGTATTATTACTTGTAAGAGTAACATCAAGAATTAAGTTTTGAAAGCCAGATGAATTTAAATGAATTTGCCACCAAGAATACAAAGGTTCGGCAGGCCAGTAATAAAAGTTCCTACCTACCAAACCTTTCGTGTTATTAAACCCTTTATTTGCAACAATTCCATCAGTTATAGTCAGTTCTCCACCGTTGGATATTAGAGCCAAATTTACATTAGTGGAAGTACCAATATCTGCAGTTCTATTTGTATTTGTCTCGAAATTCCACTCAGCCAAAGTAGATGTTGCACCAGTGCCCACACCTCCAATATCTGCAGGATTATCATTGTAAATATCTTCATTTTCATTTACTGTAAGATAGCCAACGGATGATAACGCACTGTTTATTTCCAGATAGGCATCTTCTGCAATAATTAATTGTGAAATTGTGTAGTTGGAGTTCACATTTGCGCTGCCTATAATCAAGGCATTTTTTGTATCAGAAGGCAAAGTGTGTGCGTTTGCAGTTGTCACATTATTCCACCGTGCTGTTTCGCTCCAGTTGCCAGTACCTGAAAAACAATAACCAGCGAGTTCGCGGGTATTTACTGAGACCCCTTTGGCAGGGGTGAACCCATTAATTGTAATCGGGGTATTACTCCCTGAATAGGTTGCTGAAGTGGTTTGGTCACGTGATGCTATATTTGAAGATGTCGAATGGAACGCCAATGCTATGTCCATGTCCGCAAAATTATGTGGAAGCCCATCACCATCACCGTTTCGCAGTTGTGCCTGGAATGTTGCAAATTTTACTTGAGTGCTTGTGATTATTGTTTGTGCCTGGCCAGTATTTGGTGGTGAAGAAGATGTCCAGTTAAAATACTGATTTGGAGGCGTACCTGTAATTACAGCATCTGCATTATTGTAAAATCCTGCATGTTGGGTCATATTCTCCCCACCAGTTATCGTGAAGAAATCAGTATCAAATTTTCCTCCATTCAAAATGTTATTATTAAATTGAAACGTGAATTGTCCACCATAATAGGCAAAGCTAGACGCACCTGAACTTGCTATCCAAACCTCCCATTGAATCGTGGTTTCGTTAATTTGTTTGAAATTCTTAATTTCTGCGGTCATACTATACTGAGCTATAGCAGTCTGGCAAAAAATCAGAAGTGAAATAAAAAGTAGTTTTTTCATGATTATATTAATTTAGATTTATACTCTACCTGTTAATGTTTCATTAATTTGTATTACGGATTGGTTGGTGTGACGCTTGTGAAACCACCACCACGGACATTATCAATAACTAAACTAAGATCAAAAAAATTGACAATGCCATCGCCATTAACATCTGTTTTCAAATACCCAAAAGCACCTGCCCGAACATTATCCAATACGTCAGAATAATCGTAAAAATTTACTATCCCTGGATTCGTGTCACGATAAACATCCCCACCACAAATCCCATAAACCCCTGTAGCAAGCATCTTCTGGTTACTTCCATAAGCTTGAGCAGCACCAGTAGTATAATCGTAACCAATGCTGGTGCTGGCAAAGGATTTCACCGTACTCACAGTCTCGATGTGGTTGCGGTGTTTAATGGTAATGTAATATTCATCATAATATCCCGAAGGTATGCTGAAACTGGCTGTACCATCAGTAAGCAGTTCCACACCAAAAATGGTGTAAACTGTTGCAGCGGCATAATTGGTAGCTAAATGCAATTCGACAGTGATTGTATCAGCAATATTTCCGGGGAATTTGACAAATGGGCCTGTTCCCGTGTTATCCTGGGCTTTGTTCATCAGGCCGGAACCTGCATTATAAAGGCCTTCGAGGAATAAGGTAAGTTCAACATCAATTCCGCCTTTTACACTGCCCGATAATAATGACGCATCCAGTTGTTCCAGAGAAAAATCGGAGACGCTGCTGTTGTTCAGGTCAAAATCGAGGTCGGACTCTCCACCGAGATAGGTAAAATTAAGTGTGAACAGTGTTTCTGCATCGTCCACGGTCAAACCGATCAGGGCTTCCGGATCAATGTTCCATGCCAGAAATACCTGGTTTCCCACCTGATTGGTAAGCAACTCCCCTACAGCATCCAGTGCTGGAATTGTGTTGTCCAATCCAGTGAAAGTGAGTTTAGTGAGGTCATAACTGATCACGAAGTCAAATGCTCCAAGGTTCACAAAACCATTAGCAATTACAGGCACTTCAACAGTACCGGGTTGTGCAAGGACATCGCCAACTTTTACTGCAATTTCCAAAGGCAGATTTTCGGATACGGAACCATTGGTGTATTCAGCGTAGCGTGTGTTTGCATTGTTATCACCGATTTCACAACCAGCAGGCGCAAAATTTACCCCGGAAGTACCTCCTGTAAAATTAAACCTTACATCAAATAATTTTGCATTATCAGCAAGGTTTACCGGTGTAGAATTTGCCCAGTTTATCCCTAACTGGCCACTGCCGGTCAGGTTATATAGAAAATAATCGGGATCTAAATCCGCATTCAAATTAATGATGCTTACAAACGCCAGGGCAAGAGGGTCGAAATCAACAAGCAGATCAAAAGACCCAATGTTATCGAAATTTGTTACGGTAACGGGTACATCAGCAACGGTTCCTGCACTCCGGATTAATGTTCCGGCTATTACATGAACGATGGTATTTGCATCCTGATGGACCCATCCATCGGTAAATGCTGCTGTGACATCAAGATTATTGTTGTCGCCCATATTACATGATGCTGTTACGAAAGCAATATCACTGTTTCCTCCCGAAAAATTAAACCTGATATCCAGTAATTTCCCGTTGAGAAGACTGCCTGTAGCACCCGGGTTTAACCATGAAACGGATATTCTTGAAGAACTGATTACATCAACAACAATATCAGCAACCTGGGGGTGTGGTAGCGGTTGAGCTGCGCTGATGATGGATTGGTATTGTAACACATTTGCATCAAAATCAATCACAAAGTCGAATGAGCTTACGCCACTGCTGATTCCTGAAAAATCAACTGTTATGGGCACATCCACCGGGGTGTTTAATGTTGACAGCGTTTGCGTACCAGCCACAACCCTTGCAATTGTTAAATCGTTTTGGGATAATGTACCTGCAGTATAAATTGCATTTACGTCAAGTCCATTGTTATCACCCGCCGTGGATAGCTCTTCAACAAAATAGAATGGTGAACTCCCTATCCCATAACCGAAATTGATATCGAGCAATTTACCAGCCTCTCTTATTCCTACAGAACCTGAGTTAGTCCATGTGAATGAAACCCTGGAAGGGTTCACAACATCGGCCACAACACCGGTAAAAGAGGTGTTAAGGTTACCGAAAGACTGGTAAGATAAAACCTCAGGATCAAAATCGATAACAAAGGTAAAAGAACTGACTCCGGCTAAGATTGCCGAAAAATCGAAATTAAGCGGAACATTTACAGTCGAGTTTGGATCTGCGGTAACAGCAGGTATAGTAACATTGGCATAGCCTTTAGGGCTGATGCTTCCGTTCATGTACAAAACTGTTATTGGATTCAGATCTCCATCCGCAACTTCGCATCTGTTATCGATAAAACTCAGATTAGAAGAACCAGAGTTGTAAGTAAACAAGAGGTCAATGAGATGCCCATTGGGTACTGTTACACCGGGAGGATATGGGTCATCTGACCAGGTAATGCCTACTTGCTGTATGCCATTTTCCATAAATGAATTTGCAAGCATTCCTGTAAAAGCAACATTCTGAAACCCAGTAAATGTAAGTACCGCAGGATCATATTGAAAGTTAATTGAAATTGCACCAATGTTTATAAAATTAGTTATCTCAACCGGTATTACAACGGGTCCGGGATATTCGGTGTAGTCACCTATTTTGGCAGTTGCCGTTTGACCAAAGGCAATGCCTGCAAACACAATAAAAATCAGTAAAAGTATTAGCTTTTTCATGTTATTGCATGTTTAATGAGTCGGGTTGTACATGTTGTTAATTATTTGATTATTTGGATGATAGAAAAAAGTGAATGCCGGCACGAATGACCGGCATTCACAATTAATACTATTTCACATAAACAATCCGTACAACCTTGTTGAAGGAACCCTTTTCACCATTAACAGCTATCCGGCAATAGTAAACTCCGTTAGTTAATCCATACTGTCCAGGATTAAACTGCAATGTATGATCGCCGGCATCCTGGTTTTGATTCAATAATTTCAGGATACTTTCCCCTACCGAATTACTGATGATCATATTAACCAATCCGTTTTCAGGTAAAGTGTAGTCAATTGTCATCACTTCCTTAACCGGATTAGGATAACAATTGATTGCATACATATCATTGATGTTCAATTCGTTACCCTCTTTTAGCTTCGTATTCAAACGATCAACAATAAAGTAAACATTGTCGAGGACATTGCAATACAGGTCTGCAACCTGGGTTCTGTTATCAATGGTGAATAAATCGTCCCATTGATAAATATCTCCCTTAGCTTCAAGCACCAAAGCGAATATTGTACCATTGGAAGGTAAACCGATTGCATCAGTATTTGACCACGCTACAGTAATGTACCCATCGGCGATATTATAGATTAATCCGGGTATTTCCGTTTTAATTCCTTTCACATTGATTAAATGGTCAGCATATTTCATGTAAAGGGTAATTGCACCTATTTCGGTATCACTTTTAAGCCTTACAGGAAGATTAATTACTTTGTTCCTGGAAATATCAATTACCTTATCACTGCTGACAGCAGTCATGGTTTTCACCGGAGGAACAACAGTATAGGATGAATTCACATCACCATAAGCCATCATCAGTATATTGAGTTCTTTGGCACCAGTATGTGAATAAGTAAGTGTTGCAGTGTTTGCATCAGTATTGAGAAAATACAAGTCATCAAACCTGTTTAAAGTATCTCCCGGAACGTAGAATGCCCAGTCACCGGCTACAAATGAGGACACCAACTGAATAGCACGCTTTTTAATCAGAAGTGCATCGGTGGCATTCACCCATTTATTTGCATTAACATCACCTACCGAATCGCGGAATGTAAAGTCGTACAATCCTGGTTTGTAGAATGAAGGATAACTTGCAATTTGTCTGCGCTGAACAGCTAAAGCATCCGTTGAGTTACCTCCACCCCAGGTCATGTCTGTTGAAACTTCGATCGTATTGGTGCTTCCATCCACTGTCATGAACTCATAGTAACCTGTTGCATCTGTAGTTGTTGTAGCTAATACAGCAGCACCATTTTTAAGGTTAACCGTTATACCCTCAATGGGGGTATGGTTAAGATTATTACGGTTGTATTTAACGGTGCCCTTGAGGGCGATTTGAGTGACGGTGACTTCCAGAGTATTGGTGGCAGTGCCTCCACCACTGTAGGTTTCTGTAACTTTAAGTATGCCTGTTTCATTCCATTCTACCTCCACCTGGTTGGTATTGGTTGCGGAAAGGAAATCATTCTCTGTTTCTTCGTTAACAAAAGTCCAGGCATAACTGAAACCGACACCGCGGTCAGTTACCTTATAAGCACGCTGATCACCTTCGATCGCTATACCAGAGGCAGCGCTTCCGTCGGCATTGGTAATTGTTAATGCATCTGAATAAATATCAGCCGTTGTGGTAGGTGCTCCGGTCAGTGATAATGAATAATTGGCTTTATCCGCGCCGGCAAGGCTGGAAGCAGCCGTGAGGCTTACCGTTTTACCCGTTCCCACGACGGCATCGGCAAAAGCGATAACCGGTGTTAGGGTTACCTCATCCGGATCTACGATCCCGGGAAGGGTAAGGCTGTTGGTTTTGATAGTGGCCGCCACTGTATTATCAAAGATTTTGTTGTTGGCGAGGAAGGAGCCTGAGATGGTGAGCTCTTTCTGTGTAATATTTCCTGAAGTAACAAGATCAGCCATGCTGTAGTTATTAGCCTTGCCTCCGTTTGTTCCATCTGCAAGTGCATAGGAAATCGTTGTTGCTTTCCCGTTTGCTACGTCAGCATCAGCAAAATTGGTAGCTG
>CAJATL010000249.1 GCA_903944895.1 uncultured Bacteroidota bacterium | reverse complement strand
TGTGAAAAGAAGAAAGTTTGAGGTTTAAAAGGACATTCCGGGATAACATTAAAAGCTCATCCTGGTTGATTCGATGTATATTTTTTTGATAAAAAGGGGCTGCTTAAAAACAGTTAACAATCAATAAAAGAATGAGATAGGATAATGTTTTAAACAAACGCCTGTAGGTTCTTGTGATTGGTACATGATTTCCATGCGTTATCATTGGTCATCTTGAATAAGTAGTGGTTGCCTTTTGAAAAAGAAAGTCTCGTAGAGACGGCATCGGCATTTGTAATGCCGCCCACGAACCCCACGAACTGAGTTATAACACCGGAGAGAAATGAATTTCATAGTCAACCCTGTTTAAAGAGATTGTCTCAAAACAAAATATTTAACCGCAGAGTTATAACGCATAGAACTGCAAAGATTTTATTTCAACTTGTTGTCTCTGCGGCCCTTTGCGTCTTTCTTTGTGTCCTTTGCGTTTTAATAACTTTTGAGACAGCCTCTTAGCCTGTGTCTTGTGGACTTCTTAATCAGACAAAAAATAAAATTTACAGCGAAAGCAGGTAAGATGTCAGGTTGGCATCATTATCAAGATTCATTTTCCGGCGTATCGAACTTCGTGAATGGTCAATGGTTCCTATTCCACGATTCGTCAGCAAGGCGATGTCTTTGGTGGTAAGGTTAAGCCGGAGGAAACCGCAAATTTTCAGTTCAGCCGGACTCAATTCTGGATAAAGGTTCGTAAGCTTATCATAAAACCCTTTGTGTACCGACTCAAAACGGGTCTCAAATTCCTTCCAGGCCTCTGTCGGGAGGCTACTATCTAAGTTTTTGAGTAATTGCTGCAATGATTCCTTTTTTTCTCTTGTCAAACCAGGCAACACCATTTTTAGCTGATCACTTACGTCGAGAACCATTTGATTGATTTTAGCCATATTCATGGCTTTACTTGCCAGTTCCTGATCTTTAATGTCCATGGACAATTGCAATTTCTCATTTTCCTCCTGAGCAAGCCGATGCTTGTAATGCTGGGTACGTCGGTAAATAATCAGCAAAATCCCAAGCAGTAAAATAATGATAACCGACATTCCAAGTCCCACTAAAACATATCCGTTCCGGGCTTTTTGTTTCTCAATGTTTTTCTGTAATTGTTCAATCTGTAGAGCTGAATGTTCACGTTCATAGCGGGTTTGAAGTTCAAAAACATACCGGTTGGTCTCGCTGCCTGCAATACTGTCCTTTAATAAAACGAATTTTTTATAATAACTGAGTGCCCGCAGGTATTGTTTGTCTTTTTCATATCCGGTCGAAATTATTTCCCAGAGTTCACTCTGTATTCCTGGCATTTCATAGCTTGCCATATCTTTTTCAGCTTCCTCAAGTAATGCAAGGCCTTTGCTGATTTGTCCTGTTTCAAGGATCAACTGACCCTGATTTATTTTATAAAGAAGCAGGCCGAACTGGATATTATTATTTTCGCAGATAACTTTACTGCTGTCCAGATAAGCCTCAGCTTCAGTGTATTTCTTTTCGGTGATAAAAGCACTGGCAAGATTCATAAATGCCCTGGCTAACTGGAAATCGTTTTTCAATTTCTTTGAAAGAAAGATTGACTTGTAATAATATTTTATTGACTCTGACAATTTACCATGTTCATTATAGGCGACAGCCAGGTTGCTGTAAGTATCATTCAGCGCGGCCTCATTTTTTTGATGTTCGTTGTACATTTCCGATTCGTGAAGGTATTTTAAAGCTTCGTCATAATTTTTAAGATTGATGTGCAAGGCACCAATATTACCAAGTACAATGCCCAAACCAACAGAGTCCATTCTCTGCCTTTGGATGTCAGCGGTCTTCAGATACCAGTCTAATGCCAGTAAACGCTGTCCGCTCAAATCAGCGATACGTGCCCTGTCGTTGTAAATATCGTCATCGTATTGACTGATCATTTCCTCTTGTGAAACACGATATCCAAGATCAACATAATAGCTGGCCGAATCGGCTTTCATTGCTTTGTAGAAAACATCTGCCATAGCCAAAGCACAATTTATATATTCTTTTGGATTTTTCTTTTTACTGATCAGAGGCAATGATGCCCGAAGAAATTTCATCGCTGCGTCATCATAATCATGATCATCGAGCAATATCCCGGCCGAGCAAAGCACCAGTCCGGCTTTTCCGGGGTATTCCGCCGTAACCTGCTGTATGAGCCGGTTTACCATCAAATTCATCGAATCTTTATTGCCGGAATGACTTTTTTCGAACTGTCGGAAAAAATCCGCGGCAAGTGTGTCAGGATTAACAGTTTGAGAAAAAACAATCCCCAAAGGAAAATAATACAACATCAACAGAATGAAGGTTTTACGCTTTTTCATTAGCAATCCAAGTGATATCAAATTAGTGTAGCTAAAATAGATAAATGATTTGAACTGGAATAGTTTTCGGCAGAATTTGTTATAATTATTCATGAATGTGTAACCGGAGGCTTCTAAAGGTTAACTATTAAAAAAAACCTCCGGTGTTTATCTAAAACTCCGGAGGCTTTCATAAACCTGACAGGTTTAGCCTTAAATTACCTGATTACGAATCTTTAGATGACTTTGCTTTCGGGCTTTGTAACCTTGGTTTTCCCAGTTTCAGAATCTAATCAGCCAGGTTATTTTTCTTAAAATCATACACCTTCTTGCAGCCATATCCCGCTGCCAGCGAGATTAACAAAACCACGCCACTGCCAATTGGAGCGCCGCCGCCACCAACGGGACCGCCGCTACCACCTGCATCACCGGGAGGGGAAGGAGGAGCTTGTGCCAAAAGTGAAAACCCCGAAATCATGATTACAATCGAAAGCATTAAAATTTTCTTCATAGTTTGAATGGTGTTTATTTATGTTTTTATTTTTTCTGCCTCACTCCCCGGCCCCCTCTCCAAAAAGAGAGGGGGAGGGAACGCTCCTGGGTTTGGTGGTTATTTTGAGCAAAGTGTTTTGCCGTGCATATAAAACCAAATCCCACGAGCTTTCGCACCCTTCCCCTCCCGATAGCTATCGGGATGGGGAAGGGCCGGGGATGGGGTTATTTCATTATAATTCCTTTAGTTGTTAATACCTTCTGTCCCGAAGTAAGTTTCACAATCACAAAACCTTTTACATTTAACTCCAAGGTTGTGAGTTCAACCAAAACCATCGATTTCATTATCAGTCTTTGTCCAGAAGCATTGTAAACCTCCACCAGGGCCAGCTGACCTTTCAATTCGGTAGTGTTTATGTAAAGGTTGTTGCCATTGATCCACATTTTTGCCGTTTGGGTTGCGGTTTCAGGAATGGCCGTAACACCGCCAAACCAGAGTTTAAATCGGTTGGGATCGTTGCCGGTGAGGTGGTTAAAAGAATAAACACTTTGTTGCCGCAGGTTAATTTTGGCGCCAGTAAGCAGATCATCGAGGAAAATGTTGGTTTCGGGTTCAAAACCTTCCATTTCACTGAATGTGAGCGTGCAGGATGTATTTGCTTCGAGTTCAAAACTCATGGGAACCACTGTGCTGCCGGTTGAGAATGGCAGGCTGTTGATGGAGAGTTTTTCCATATCCGGTGTAAGCGTGTAAAGCTGTGGCGCATTTTCGAGACCATACATTTTTTCGGCATCAAAGGCGGCATCAGCGCCGGGAGTCGCTTCTCCGGCAAACCTTACTACCACTTCGTCGGAATAATTGTTGGCTGTGGCTTTAACACGCAACAGGTCGGCAATGCTTTCGCCAGATTTCAGGAAAGGCGTTGCGTTGTGAAGCCTCACGGCATCGGTCATTGTTAAAACCGGTGAAGCGGCATTGGTTTTTACAAAGAAAGCCTGGCCGGGAGCGATGTAGCGGCTGCCACCATTGGTGCCTGAACCGTTTACATAAGCTGCATAATTTCCCACAATTCCAGGCCCGTATGGCGTTATTAAATTGCTGCCGTTCCAAATCCAGGTGGCATTGTTAATATTGTTTTTCGTCCAGCCCGAAGCAGCATTCCAGTCAATAGATGATGGATAAGGATTGGGAACGAGGTTGTAACCGTCGCCGGTATTGATTATGGTTGGCGTAAATTCTCCCGCGTTCAGGTTTCCGTCGAAGAAGTAAGTTGCTGAAACCCCCGGGAAATAGACCATGTAGCCTTTGGTTTCATCAAGATCGGTTGTAGTGGAAGTGCCAAGGCTATGCCATACATTGTTAGCAACATCGAAATCATAAAGGTAGCAATCCTGGAAAAGAGAGGACAGTGAGTTGCTGGAAGGAGTCAGTGGAACCGAAACCAGATGGTATTTGTAGTTGGTAAGGGTGGCGCTGCCTGTGATGGTGGTGGAAATGTAAGCCGGTACATTGGCTGTGTGATGAAGCAGAGAGCCCGAACCGTCGGTCGCATCCGATTCGATGCTTAAACCAGTAACGCCTTCAATATTATTCAAAGTGCCGTTCACGGTAAGGGCTTTGCCGGGGTTGACAGATAGAATCCCTCCAGCATTGATCGTGAGATCATAACAAACCGCAGGTGTGGCGGGCGCTTCGTTGACCACCGGCCAGCTCGTGACCCCACTGCCGGTACCGGGGATGACTACCAGGTTATCCGCAATGGGAACTGAATTCAAATCCCAGTTGGCCGCTGTATTCCAGTTGGTACCGTCTGAGCCGTCCCAGGTGATGACGGTAGGGATGATGTTCCCGTTCACGGCAATTAAGAAAGGTTGATCATCATAATACGTGTAACTGATTCCTCCGTCATCCGATTGTGCATTGTTTTTAACGGAAAGTAGTGTTCCAGCACCGCTGTATCCTAAACTTAGGGTTGTGTTGAAATCGGATATGGTGGATGAGCTGAAGACCAACCAGTAAGTTGTATTGGCTTGCAAGGTAAAGCTCGCAGGGCTTGTGGGGTAGAACCTGGCATTGTAATTATCACCTACCAGGTCCCCAAGTGTGGGAGTGCCAAAGGTAACCAGAATACCACCCGCTAAATCAATCTCACCGTTTGTCGAAGCACCATATAATTTCAATACTGCATTGGCGGGGGCATCAGCATTCCATATCGAAAGCGTAGCCCAGGTCAGGTCATAATTGGTTCCGTTGGTGGTAAAGGCCTGTGCGTTGAAATTTACAGTGTTGCCTTCCATAGCTGCAATGATGTCTTGATTCAGGTTGCTCACAATCACCCCGTCGAAACTTTCCCCCAGGGCGAATTCAGAGAAGTTGCTCAGCCCGGAGATGGTGAATTTGCCCCAAACGCCATCGGTCTGGCGGCTGACAATAGTAGCACCAACAGAGGTTACATCTACCCAGGCAGAGGTTGCATTTGTGCGCTTCAGCACCTTAAAATTGGCCCATTGTCCTGAGGTAAGACCAAGGTCGGAAAAATCCATCACCAGGGTGTAGGTTCCCGGGGTAGCATTGCTTGAGGTGATGGTGTAATAAAGGTTTTTCACTCCCCTCACGCCCGGAAGCGCGGAGAAGTTGGAGGTGGGCGCTGCCGCTGTTTTCGCTACTGTTAACGAGGTACCTGTGGTGCCGTTCGGGAAGGTTACATTTACGCCAGTGTTGGGGAAACCCGCGCTAACTGCTGAAGAAGCCGAACCAGTTAACGCACCAGAAGTGCTGCTGTTAAGTGTGCTATTCCCTTTGAGTGGGTTTGTCGTAAGGTAGGTGGTTGACGTTCCACTGCCGTTATAAGCGTAAATTTTATAATAATATGCTGTGCCTGTTGTTACAGTGGCATCGGTGCAGGTAACCGCAGTTCCGACATAAACAATCTGGTCACTACCTTGTACCCCGGAAATATAGGTGGTACTGTTTACTGGCACGAAACTGGGCTCCGAACCCGCTTTTCTGACCACCAGGTAGCCATTGGCAGATGAGGAGGCAGTATAATTGACTACGATGTTGAAGTTATCGCCGGTTTTTGTGTTCGAAAAGGTCAGGTTGGTGGGTTGGGCAGTGGGAGCAGGTGCAGGCTCAATGCCTTCAAATTCGTAAGACCCAATATCGGTAGTACTGTTTCGATAATAACCTCGTTGATCGGTGGTGGGCGCTCCGCTACCGGTACCTGCATTTATGGCAAAACTGCCGCTCAAAAGTGCCAGGGTTTGCGTGCCATTTAGTGTGCCATTTGATGCAAGTGTTGAGGAAATATTCAGGTTCTGATTTGCCAGCGCTGCATTATTCCTGTTCCATGATGTACTGGTAGTCTTATCTGCCTTGTAATTGTATAAAATATCGGTTGTTGCTGTTAAGAGCCAGTCGGTAGTATACATCACTTGATATTTAACTATATTACTTCCATTATCTGTGATTTGCCCGACACCTGCTTGAACTCTATAGTCCGATGTTTCATTGTCGGCAAGAATGCTGTTGGTAATAGTAAGAGCGGCGTAATTATTGCAAAGGCCTGATGATGGCCCGAAGGTCTCATACAGCGCCGGGTCGTTTCTGCAGATATTCTTGGAAATGGTACTGTTGGTCAGGGTAAGAGAGCCCTGAAGGTATATTCCACCACCGTAGTTGGCACTGTATGGTTTAGCTGGATTATTGATATTGTTTGCAGAATTTGCCGTGATGGTTGAATTGGTTATTGTGGCAGTGTTACTGGTAAGAATACCAGCGCCCCAGGCGGCTATGTTATGATGGATCGTACAGTTGTCGATCACCAGTATGCCGGAACTGTTAATGCCTCCGCCATTTCCCCAGTTTCCAAAAACATTGTAGCTCAAATCCACATTTTGCAAGGTCAGGTTCCCGTTTTCGTTCCAGATACCTGCCGCAGTTCCCATTAATTCATACCTCCCATACCGGACTGTGGCATTTTTAATGGTGGCTGAAATTCCTGAATTAATATGAAAAACGCGGTGTGTTGCTGTGTTGTAGGTTGCCGCTGCCTGTATAAAGGTATTTGCGGATCCTTGACCGATGATGGTCAGATTCCTATCGACAACCAGTTCATTTTCGGTAAATTCTCCGCCTGCAACATTTATAATATCACCCGATGATGCGGCAGAAATGGCTGCCTCTATCGTGGTGTAATCACCTCCGCTGGAAGCAACGGTAAAAATCTGTATGAAATTGATTTTTATATCGCTTTTGACAGAATTGTTTATGGCAGATGCATCACCTGTGCTAAAGGCTGAATTTTGAAACGTAAAAGTCAGGTTTGAAACATCATTCGCATTCGCATGAGCAGAAGCTGTTCCTGTTAGCGTAACACTCAGGGTGGTGGAACCGGTTCGCCCGATAACGGCTGTAAACCCTGCCGGCAGGTTTGTCACCACTGCTTTACCGTCTGCCACAAAATTATCACCATTTGAACCGGTAAATGTAGCGCCTTCAAAATTGTTATGGGTAATAATAACCGGTTGGCTGTTATCAATGCTGCCATCATTGGCCGATGATTCGGTAAAAGTACCTGAATTGTATGATAACCCGGGACCCGCGTCTCCGACTGTTGGTGCAGGATCAGAACCTATGTCTCTCAGCCATCCTGTAAATGGAGGAATATTTTTATTGAAGGGAGACTGACTACTATTACGATAATAACCCATTCCAGGAAAAGAACCGTCAGTGTTAATTGACCATTGGGAACTCCCATTGCTATGCAGATAATATGCTCCGCTTGTATGTTTCCATCTGGGTGCACCATACGAATTTGTTCCATCCGTGGTGTAAGTGCCGTTTACGGCTGTGGTGCCTGCACCGCTCACAATGTAATCGGCGGCCATCAGGTTTGTGCTCAATGCAATGAACATGAGCAGAATGATAAATTTGTAAAGTTTTTTCATTTTTAGTTGTTTAAATAGTTAACTTTTTGTTGATTTTGATTTTCTCTTATTTATTCTGGTGCCTTCACTCTCGTTTCTGGTTTCAGTTAAATGGCTCTCACAATTGTCATTTAATGCTTTGGCCAGCTTGTTAAAGGCTTCTGCTTTTTCATGAAGTAAAAGGTTGTAATCCTCCATTTCCCGGGAAAAGTCTTCATCTTTACAATTTGGTCGCTCAGCTTTTGCCTGGTCTTTTATCGCAGCCAGCTTGTGATTCTTATTCAAAGCCGGTACATGCTGCGCCGGAACTTTAT
>CAJATL010000248.1 GCA_903944895.1 uncultured Bacteroidota bacterium | reverse complement strand
AATGTGCAGTCCTGAATTTTAAACAATCGCCACCCCAAAGCAATTCTTTGTACTTTTGCGCCTCGAATTTTGCTTTTAATTAAATTTTACAATGAAAAAAGAGAAAGTAATTCTTATCATATTAGATGGCTGGGGACTTGGTGATAAATCAAAATCAGATGCGATTTTTACGGCAAACACCCCATTCATGGATAGTCTCTACCAAAATTATCCGCATTCAAAACTTTTTGCTCATGGTAAACATGTTGGATTACCCGACGGACAGATGGGAAATTCAGAAGTTGGCCATTCCAATATTGGCGCAGGAAGAGTTTTATTTCAGGACTTAATGCGCATCAACAACGACATCGAAACCAACAAATTTGGTTCGAACGAAACTCTGGTAAAAGCCTTTGAATACGCAAAACAAAATAAAAAATCGGTGCATTTTATTGGATTGGTTTCAAACGGAGGCGTTCATTCCGTTAATACCCATTTGTATGCGCTTGCTGATCTGGCAAATTCCTATAAAAATGATAACGTTTTTATTCATGCAATTACCGATGGGCGGGATACAGACCCAAGAAGCGGCATTGGTTTTATAAAGGAACTGGAGGAAAACATTAACGGCACAAACGTTAAAATAGCCACCATTGTGGGGAGGTATTATGCCATGGACCGCGACAAGCGTTGGGAAAGGGTTAAAATTGCCTACGATTTGTATGTTGATGGAATAGGTACCGGTGCCAAAAATGCAGTCGAAGCCATGGAAAATTCATACCAGGACGGGGTTACTGATGAATTTATTAAACCCATCGTCATGCTTGATGAAGCACAAAAACCATTAGGAACCATTAAAGAAGATGACGTTGTAATTTGCTTCAATTTCAGAACGGACCGATTGCGCGAACTTACCTTTGTGCTGACCCAAAAAGACATGCCCGAATTCCAGATGAAGAAAATGCCTTTGTATTATGTTACCATGGCCAATTACGACGAGTCATTCAACGGAATTCATATTCTTTACGAAAAAGACAATGTTTTTAATTCTTTGGGCGAGGTTTTGGCCAATCATGGTCGCGCCCAATTGCGCATCGCTGAAACCGAAAAATACCCGCATGTTACGTTTTTCTTTTCAGGCGGCCGTGAAGCCACTTTTTCAGGGGAGGAGCGTATCATGGTTTCTTCACCAAAAGTTGCAACCTACGATCTTCAGCCCGAAATGAGCGCTCCGGAAGTTACCGAAAAAGTAATCGCCCAAATTAATACCGAAAAATTTGATTTCATCTGTTTGAATTTTGCAAACTGCGACATGGTTGGTCATACGGGTATTTATGAGGCGATAATTAAAGCCATCGAAACCGTTGACAGCTCAGTAAAGCAGGTGATAAATGCAGCCATCGGCCATGGTTACACCGCCATCGTTACCGCCGATCACGGGAATTCCGATTTTGCCATTAATGCGGATGGTTCGCCAAATACCGAACATTCATTAAATCAGGTTCCCTGCATTCTGATTTCTGATTCAATTAAAAACATATCAGATGGTGTTTTGGCAGATCTTGCACCTACAATTTTAAAAATTCTGCATATTCCGATTCCTGCAGAAATGACTGCTAAGGCTTTGGTTTAATCAATGTTAAAGGGCGAAAACTTCCAAACAAAATATTGTTAAATGCAAAAAAAGTGGATCATTCCCGACCTGCATGGGTGCATTAAAACATTAAAGCATCTTGTCAAAGAAAAAATCAGTCTCCAGAAAAATGATGTCCTCTATTTTTTAGGGGATTTCATTGATCGGGGACCTGATTCAAAAGGAGTGCTCGATTATGTGATGACGCTCGAAGCGCAGGGCTTTAATGTACGACCATTAAAGGGAAATCATGAAGAATATTTGCTCCTTGCGCTCGATGAGGAAAAAAACCGTAAACGGAAATTTCTCTTTTTCAAAGAAAAAAACAAGCTTTATGATGAGTGGCTCGAACATGGGGGTAGGCTTACTTTAAAAAGTTTTGGGGTTAAAAACTTTAACAATATCCCCGAAAAATATGTGGATTGGATTCGCAAACTCCCGGTTTTTTACCTCGAAGAAAAGTATGTAATCGTGCATGCAGGTTTAAATTTTTCGCTCAAAGATCCTTTTGAAGACCAGCATGCCATGTTGTGGGCACGCTCCTTTGAAGCTGCTCCCGAAAAAATCGGAAACCGAAAAATTATCCACGGCCATGTGCCGGTAAGTCTCGATTTTATGAAATCGTGTATCAACGATGAAAATCACAAATTTCTACCGCTCGACAATGGCTGTTATTTGCCATCCAAGTCGGGTATGGGAAATCTGGTTGCTTTTGAGCTTAATACATCGGAGTTATTGGTTCAGCCAAATATCGAATAACCGGAGATTTTTTGGCTCTACTGCGAATGTCATGGAATTTTACTTTTTAGAGGTCAGAAGACCGAAGTCAGAAGACCGAAGTCAGAGGACCGAAGTCAGAGGACCGAAGTATCTTTGAAAATAAAGGTGTTGACTTATGAAGGTAACTAAGTTAAATAAAGCTAAATATCATCATATCAGGCATGTATGAGGTGTGGATTATTTTTTAGGAAGCTCCGACTCCCGTCTTCTGACTTCCGACTCCGGTCTTCTGGCTTCCGACAAAATATTTTTACACACTAAATCAGCAGTAGATCCAATTTTTTTAATGAAGGATTTTGAAAACCATCTCTTTCAAAATTTCACCATCATCCATCGTTCCGCTTTCGACACCTTTTGCTTTTTGATCGTATTCGCGTAAAATTGCAATGATTTCGCGAACCTTAAAGGTGTTATAGTTTGAGGCAGCCACCCTGAAATCTTTCACAAAAAATGGTTTGGTGCCCAATTGTGCGGCAACATTATTATCGGATTTATCTTTGAGAAAATGAAAGAGAAATATCTTTTTGAAGTAGGCAAACAGCATCGAAATAATTTTGATGGCCGGGTTTTCTTTGGGGTTTGATGCAAAATTTCTGATGATTTCGTTGGCTTTATAAATATCCTTGCGGCCAAGCGCATTTTGAAGTTCAAAGATGTTGTAATCTTTGCTGATGCCGATATTTTTCTCAATATCTTCAGCGGTTATTTCGGAGCCTTTCCTGAGGTTGATAACCAGTTTATTGATCTCATTTTCGATTTTACTCAAATCGTTCCCCAGGTTTTCAGCTAAGATAAAACGTGTTTTTGCTCCGATACGGTAGCCTTGCATTTCGATTTGCTTTCCGATCCAGTCGGGTATTTGATTGTCGTACAGTTTTTTCGACTGAAAATAAACAGCATTTTTTTCGAGCAATTTCGAAAGTTCAGTGCGGCCATCAATTTTGCTGTATTTATAATCAAACACCAGGATGGTCGATTTTACCGGATTTTTCAGGTATGTTTTAAACCGCTCATCTTTATCAAGATCCTTCAAATCCTGGGCTTCCCGCACAATCACAACGCGGTAGTTGCCAAAAACGGGGTATTCGCGGGCCAACGAAATAATTTGAACCATATCCATGTCCCGGCCATAAACGGTTGCCTGGTTAAACTCTTTTTCGGCATCAGAAAGCACCGTCTTTTCGATGGTTTTCCTGATTTTATCGATAAAATAAGGTTCCTCACCCGTCAGAAAATAGATCGGGTGATAAATCTTATTTTTAATGTTTTCAAGAATTTTTTCGATGTCCATTCTCTAAAGATTAATTTTCAAAACCCAAAACATGAGATTTATGATTTGTGATTTGTGATTTATGATTAGTGAAAGTCGCTTAGCGCTTAGCGCAGAGCGCTCTGCCCTTTGTGATTTGTGATTTGCTTTTTGTTTTTTGCGCTCTGCTCTCTGCTCTCCGCCCTTTGCATCTAAAACCGCAGGTGTTTCACCGTCAATCCTTCATTAATTAACTGGTTAAGCGATTCGATGCCAATTTTGAGGTGTTCGTCAACAAAATTTTTAGTCACCACCTGATCACTCGATTCGGTTTTAACGCCAGTCGAAATCATCGGCTGGTCGCTCACCAGGAGAAGGGCGCCGGTGGGAATCTGGTTGAAAAATCCAACCATAAAAATGGTGGCGGTTTCCAGGTCGATGGCCATACTCCTGGTTTTTCGGAGGAGTTTTTTAAACTTTTCGTCGTGCTCCCAAACGCGTCGGTTGGTTGTGAAAACGGTTCCGGTCCAGTAATCTCGGCCATGATCACGAATGGTGGTGGAGATGGCTTTTTGAAGGCTAAATGCCGGTAATGCCGGGACTTCCTTTGGGAAATAGTCGTCCGAAGTTCCTTCACCCCTGATGGCAGCAATCGGTAAAATGAGGTCGCCGAGCTGGTTCTTCTTTTTTAAACCACCGCATTTTCCCAGAAAAAGCACTGCTTTTGGATTGATGGCACTGAGCAAATCCATGATTGTTGCTGCATTTGCACTGCCCATGCTAAAATTTATCATTGTAATTTTGCCGGCAGTGGCACTTGGCATTGCCCTTTCCTTACCTTTGATTTCGACATTGTGCCATGAAGCAAAAAGTTCGAGGTATTTGCTGAAATTTGTAAGAAGTATAAATTCGCCAAATTCTTCCAATGCTGTTCCGGTATACCGCGGCAGCCAATTGGAGACGATGTCTTTCTTGGTTTTCATTAGAGCCATTGTGTGATGGATTTAGAAGCGCAAAGGTAGTGTAATAAGGTTTATTTCAACTATTTTTGGCAAGATTATCAAAGCTTATGATTCGACTCAATTTACCGGATTTTACATTCAGGATCAGAGAACAAAACAATCGCAGCGAGATTTTTGATCCGGTGCGCAGAATTTTTGTTGCCCTGACTCCTGAAGAATGGGTTCGTCAGAATTTTATCCAATTTCTGGTTCAAGAGAAAAACATCCCACTCTCTTTAATTGGCGTCGAAAAAGCTCATACGCTTTACAAAATGAAACGCAGGAGCGATATTTTGATTTTTGGAGATCGGGGCTTGCCCGTCATGGTGGTTGAATGTAAGGCCCCAACGGTAAAAATTTCTCAAAAAAGTTTTGATCAGGTGGCAAGGTACAATATGATTTTGAAAGTAAAATACCTTGTTGTAACTAACGGGTTACAGCACTTTTGCAGTTTAATCGATTATGAGCAGGCCAGCTATTCATTTCTTGAAGAAATCCCGGATTACAGCGTCCTTAAAATTCAGTTAAAGGAATAAGAACCGATAAAAAAATCACTTCAGGGCTGTCAGAATCCTTTTAATTTCGTCTGTTTTTTCTGACATACCAAGATTTTCGTAGGCGAAAATCAGGTTATTAAAAACCCGCCGGATGGTGTCGATGTTGGTGCATGGCAAAAAATAGGAGTCATCGTCTTTGAGGTTAAGCTGTTTGATAAAAAGCTCGACTTCACGTTTGGTAAAAACCGCACCCCTGTTAAAAGCATTAATGTAAAACAGGATGTTATTCCTCAGGATTTTGGTGTTTTCACCAATCATCTGATCGGTGTAAGCCAAAATAAAATTTTGAGGGAGGTTGATGCCATACACCGGAATCCTGAGGCTTTGAGCGGCAACCATGTAAATGATGCTGAGTGAAATCGGGTTTGCTTTTTTCGTTTCGAAAATGGTGTTGATGTATGAGTTTTGCGGCGAGTAGAGGTTTGCTTTATTGGCCGAAAATTCGTGAACATCGAAAATAATGTGGTTTAATACTTTTACTTTTTCGAGCGGAGTAAGATTGTTGTTAAGTTCAAGCCATACATCCTGGATAATCTGACCGATTTTGTCGGTGATCGATTTTTCAATCAAATCAGGATATTGATACTTGGCCACCAGGATAAAGCCTTTTAAAAGGTCGTTAAAATGATAGTGACGCCATTTATTGAGTTCAAAAATGAGATTGTTGAGTTGAATTTCGTGGATGATATTTTCGATTCGATTTTGGGTAAATTTGTCTGACGAGTTATCCAAGGCCGTCTCAAGTGATGAGATTGCCTCGGTGCCGTAGGTCGAAATTTTGTTGCGTACCTGCATGAAAATCCTATCGTCCGGCTCATCGAGCAAGCTGATCAACGCATCAAGTTCGGTATTTTCTGCTTCACGTTTCATTTTTGTAACAACTGATTAATACGATCGAAAATCTATTTACATCTAAAATTACCACAAATGAACAAAAATTTCAAATTAAAGTTAACCATCGAAATAGCGATTACTAAATTAAAAACTTTAAATTTGGACTTTTTGAAATTCAAATGTTGTTCCGGTTTTATTTTGATGATGATTTTTTGTACGAAAGTTATGATTTAAATTTAATATCTCGGTGAATATCAAAACATTATATTTATTCATTTTTAATTTGATTCATTTTTCTAAAATGTTGACCAGGTTTAAAAGCTGAAAAATTGACACTCGCCATTTTCCTGATTTTGGTAAATGGTTGTTTTAAGCTTTTGCTACAGATTTTGTTAAGCGAAACTGATAATTGTTAAATTGTATTAAATGGCACGAAAAGGGTTTCATCTCGTTTTGTTGGTTTTCCTGGGAGGGCTTATGCTCCTTCTTTCGTGTGATGATGTGATAATTAAAAGGAAAAAAATTAAAACTGACGACCTGACAACTTTACGTCCCCTGCCTTCCGGCCACAAACAATTCATTATAAAAATTTATCCAAAAATTGCAAACGCTAACCTCGAAATTGAGATCAGGCGCGAGGGCATCAAGCGATTGAGAAGCAGGTATCGTGATGTGGTCGAAAAAAAGCAAAGGTTAATCTGGTTAAAGGAAATTGCTGCTGAACACAAATTTGAAGACAGCCTTTTCAGCAGCAGCATGAGTGAGCAAGAGTTTCATGCTAAAATTGACACCTTGCTCACGAGAGTCGATATTATTCCTGAGAATTTGGTTCTTGCCCAGGCCATCGTCGAGTCGGGCTGGGGTAAATCGAAGTTTGCCAAAGAGGTGAATAATTATTTTGGAATCCGGTGTTTTACACCAGGTTGTGGCATGAAACCTTCAGCCAGCTCTGATTCGACCTTTTGGGTAAAAAAGTTCCCCACCATCGAAGCCTGCATCGAAGAGTATCTTCGTATTCTGAATACCGTAAATACCTATGATAACCTGCGTAAAGCGAGGATTTCACTTAGGCAGGCCAACGATTTTCCCAATGGAATGGAGTTGTCCAGGCGGTTAAAAAAGTACTCCGAATCCGGAAGTCAATACACAAATCTGCTCACATCCATCATCAAAAACTACATTCCTAAAAACCTTGAAGCTTTTGTAAAATATCAGGGCTCTGCTAATATGTACGAAGAAGATATTTTTGAATAATCATCATAATCATTAAGCCTGATTTTAGCTGTTTTTTTGTAGTGTAATTTGATAATCTTTTCAATCCACAGATTTTTTTACAAAATTATTTCTTTAAATTATTATGCACTTTGATGTTAATAATCAATAAATTAGCTATTTTATTTACTGTTTTTAAATTCAAATCAGAAATAAATATTTGCCAATACATAGGAATTCACATTAATTTAGCCTAATTTTATAGACGGAAAATCTATCTGCAGTTTCGGTTAAATTCAGGATAAACATCAATTGTTATCTACCGTCTGCTGAAGGTTATTCTCATTCTGTAAAGCGCTAATTA
The DNA here is from genome assembly GCA_903944895.1 of uncultured Bacteroidota bacterium. Taxonomy (GTDB): domain Bacteria; phylum Bacteroidota; class Bacteroidia; order Bacteroidales; family 4484-276; genus CAJATL01. The sequence goes on along the minus strand of CAJATL010000248.1, from coordinate 13,871 downwards.
TATAACTAGGAGAACTAATATTTTACTACAATGAAAAAACTAATTCTGCTTTGTGCTTCCTCTATTATTATTGTACTTTTCACCCAGTTCGCCGTTCATGCTCAAAATGAAGCATTGCGGCCCGTGAAAGTGATTACAGCCACTTATTTTGATGTTACTCCTCCCTTACGCGAGATGGAATTGATTCAGCCGGGAATCAGAAAAAGGGAATGGAAGGATAATGTTGTGAAAAACAAAATGGGTTTTATGGAGGAGTTTAAAAACCCGCAACCTATGGAAGGTGAAGATCCACTTTTACAGGATGAAGACGGGACAAAATCTTACCGGGGCCTTGGAAAAAATTTTGAGGGGGTAAATAATCTCAGTGGTGTGGCACCCCCTGATACCGACGGTGACGTTGGCCCGAACCATTACTTTCAGATGGTAAACCTGGCCTTTGCGATTTATAATAAAAATGGAACCAAGCTATACGGCCCTGCCGATAACAGCACGCTTTGGAATGGGTTTGTGGGTTCGTGGACCGGTACCAACGATGGAGACCCCATTATTCTTTACGATGAAATGGCTGACAGGTGGATGGCCAGCCAGTTTGCAGTAAATACAAATGATGGTACACAATGGGAACTTGTTGCTATTTCGCAGACGCCGGATCCAACAGGAGCGTGGTATCGCTATGCTTTTCAATTTACCTACATGCCCGATTACCCAAAATTCGGTGTTTGGTCCGACGGATATTACCTTTCGGTTAATCAGTTTCAGAAAAGCGGCGGTACCTACACATGGAAAGGTGCAGGTGCGTGTGTATTAAACCGTGCAAAAATGCTTGCTGGAAATGCGACGGCTGAAATGGTGTTTTTTAGCCTGGGAACAGCATACGGAAGTTTGCTGCCTGCCGATTTTGACGGAACAACAGTGCCTCCTGCCGGCACTCCAAACTATTTTACCAGCGTTAGCACCGGTGTCTTACAAATCTGGGCATTACACGCTGATTGGGCAAATACAGCCAACAGCACAATAACGAAACTCCCCAATGTTTCGGTTGCTTCATATAATACAAGTATTTCGGTAACACAGCCCGGCACAACCCAGATACTCGATAATTTGTCCGACAGACTGATGTACCGTCTGCAATACCGGAATTTTGGTTCTTATCAGGCAATGGTAACAAATCATACTGTGAATGCAGGAAGCAGCAGGGCAGGCGTTCGTTGGTACGAACTGCGAAAAACAGGGACCAACTGGACACTTTACCAGCAGGGAACTTATGCTCCTGCCGATGGTAATCACCGCTGGATGGCTAGTGTGGCCATGAACTCCCAGGGAGATATCGGGCTGGGATATTCTGTTTCGGGAAGTTCAACTTATCCTTCAATTCGTTATACCGGACGAAACAGCAGTGACCCTTTGGGTACGATGACCATGGCTGAAACGACCATTTTCGCCGGGACAAAGTCACAGACCGGTGTCAGCAGGTGGGGGGATTATAGCTGCATGTCAGTGGATCCTTCAAATGACCTTGATTTTTGGTTTACCACCGAGTATTCCAACAGCGGATGGGCATGGCGGACAAGAGTTGCATCATTTAATATTAGTCCTGCCGGTCCAAGCCTGCAGTACCTGTCCAACACAATTAGTGACCCCCAGGGAAATGGTAACCAGAGAATTGAAGCAGGCGAAACGGCAAATATTAATGTGGTGATCCTGAATAATGGTTCAACAAATTTCACCAATGTTACGGGTACACTCACCGAGAGTGACCCATATTTTTCTGTTAATACAACGCAGGCTCAATCCTTCGGAAATATTGCTGTTCAGGCTACAGGCACAGCGGCCTTTAGTGTAACTGCTGCATCATCCACACCTATCGGACATAGTGTTCCTTTGGTAATTAACATCCAAACTACCACAGGCCTTACATTTACCGGAAATTTTGATGTAATTGTCGGGCAGGCCGGTGTTGTGATTATCGATCTGGATCCAAATGCCAGTTCAGGCCCGATCATGAAAACTACGATGACCACACTTGGAGTTGCTGCTGATTATGTAACCAGCATTCCTGCAAATCTCAACGATTATCAGGCAGCATTTGTCTGTCTTGGAATTTACAGCAGTAACCATGTGCTTACCAGTGCCGAAGGACAGACCCTTGCCAACTTTCTTGGTGGCGGTAAAAAACTCTACATGGAAGGTGGCGATACCTGGGCTTTTGATGCAGCCACTGCTGTTCATACGATGTTTAAAATTTCGGCAGTTGGCGACGGAGCTGCTGATATTGCCACAATTCAGGGGCAAGCCGGGACACTCACTGCAGGAATTACCTTTTCCTATAGCGGCGAAAATAGCTGGATAGACCGCATCGGAGCCATTTCACCTGCTTATGTGATTTTTAAAAATTCTTCGCCTGTTTACAATTGCGGGGTTGCTTACAACCAGGGAACCTATAAAACCATTGGTGTTTCCTATGAATTTGGAGGTGCGGGAACAACTACCATTAAAAACACGCTGATGCAGAAATACCTTGATTTTTTCGGCATGATAAATCAAGCTGCGCCTGATATCTCCATTACTCCTTCCACATTAAGTGAAACGTTAAAAGTTGGCCAGACAAGTCAGAAAACTTTATCGATAAATAATATTGGAACCGCGAATCTCACCTACAGCCTTCAGGTCAGTTATACAAACGGCACAGGCTGGTTAAGTCTAAGCCCGATCAGTGGAACTGTAATTCCGGGGGCTTCAGCAAGTGTTACGGTTGGTTTTAATGCTGGTGCGCTGGCTACAGGAACTTATGCTGCAAAAATTGTAATTACCTCTAATGATCCTGGCTCTCCCACGCTCGAAGTCCCGGTAAATCTGGTAGTCTGGAATTTGATTGCAGATTTCTCAGCAAACATGACAACCATTTATGCCGGAGGTTCAGTGAATTTTACCGATCTTTCGACCAACAACCCGACTTCATGGAGCTGGACTTTTGAAGGTGCGCAAACGGCTACATCTGCTTTGCAAAATCCTTCAAATATTGTTTACCCGACGCCGGGGGTTTTTGATGTTTCATTGACGGTTTCGAATGCTTTTGGCTCGGACACCGAAACAAAAACAAATTACATCACCGTTGAAGTCCTTCCTTTGCCAGTGGCTGATTTTTCAGCCAACCTGACAACCATTTATGCCGGAGGTTCAGTGAATTTCATCGATCTTTCGACTAACAGCCCGACTTCGTGGAACTGGACTTTTGAAGGGGCACAACCTTCAACATCTGCCTTGCAAAATCCTTCAAATATTGTTTACAATACGCCAGGAATTTATGATGTTTCATTGACGGTTTCAAACACTTTTGGCTCAGATACAGAAACAAAAACAGACTACATTTCTGTTGAAGTTCTGCCTTTGCCGGTGGCTGATTTTTCGGCAAACCTGACGACTATTTATGCCGGTAGCTCAGTTAATTTTACCGATCTTTCAACGAATAACCCGACTTCGTGGAGCTGGACTTTTGAAGGGGCACAAACGGCAACATCTGCTTTGCAAAATCCTTCAAGTATTGTTTACCCAACTCCCGGGATTTATATTGTTTCATTGACGGTTTCCAACCTTTTTGGCTCGGATACCGAATTAAAAATAAATTTCATCACCGTTGAAGTTCTGCCTTTGCCAGTGGCTGATTTTTCAGCAAACCTGACGACTATTTACGCAGGTAGCTCAGTTAATTTTTCCGATCTTTCGACCAACAGCCCGACTTCGTGGAACTGGACTTTTGAAGGCGCCCAAACTGCCGTATCTGCTATGCAAAATCCTTCAAATATTGTTTACCCCACACCCGGGATTTATGATGTTTCATTGACGGTTTCAAACGCTTTTGGCTCAGATACCGAAATTAAGCCGCTTTACATTACTGTTGACGTTCTTCCATTGCCGGTAGCCGATTTCTCAGCGAACCTGACAACTATTTACGCTGGTGGTTCTGTTGATTTTACTGATCTTTCGACCGACAACCCGACTTCGTGGAGCTGGACTTTTGATGGTGCGCAAACAGCCACTTCTGCTTTGCAAAATCCTTCAGATATTGTTTTTGAAACGCCGGGGGTTTACGATGTTTCGTTGACGGTTTCAAATGCTTTTGGCTCGGATACTGAAATTAAGCCGCTGTACATCACCGTTGACGTTCTTCCACTGCCGGTAGCCGATTTCTCAGCAAACCTGACGACCATTTACGCTGGTGGTTTTGTTGATTTTACCGATCTTTCGACCAACAACCCGACTTCATGGAGCTGGACTTTTGAAGGCGCACAATCGGCTAAATCTACTATGCAGGATCCTTCAAATGTTTTTTACGATGAACCGGGGGTTTATGATGTGTCATTAACTGTGACCAACGATTTTGGCGTTGATACAAAAACAAAAACGGATTTCATTTTAGTTGAAGTTCTGCCTTTGCCTGTGGCTGATTTTTCATCAAACCTGACGACCATTTACGCCGGTAGTTCTGTTAATTTTACCGATCTTTCGACCAACAACCCGACTTCGTGGAGCTGGACTTTTGAAGGGGCACAACCTTCAACATCGGCTTTGCAAAATCCTTCAAATATTTTTTACGTGACTCCGGGAATTTATGATGTTTCATTGACGGTTTCGAACGCTTTTGGCTCGGATACCAAATTAAAGACAAATTACATTTCTGTTGAAGTTCTGCCTTTACCTGTGGCCGATTTCTCAGCAAACCTGACGACCATTTATGCCGGCGGTTTTGTTGATTTTACCGATCTTTCGACCAACAACCCGACTTCGTGGAGCTGGACTTTTGAAGGCGCCCAAACGGCCGTATCTGCTTTGCAAAATCCTACAAATATTGTTTACCCGACGCCCGGGATTTATGATGTTTCATTGACGGTTTCGAACGCTTTTGGCTCAGATACCAGGATTAAGCCACTTTACATTACCGTTGACGTTCTTCCATTGCCTGTAGCCGATTTCTTAGCAAACCTGACGACCATTTATGCCGGCGGTTTTGTTGATTTTACCGATCTTTCGACCAACAACCCGACTTCGTGGAGCTGGACTTTTGAAGGTGCGCAAACGGCAACATCTGCTTTGCAAAATCCTTCAAATATTGTTTACACCACAGCAGGGGTTTATGATGTTTCGTTGACGGTTTCGAACGCTTTTGGCTCAGATACCGAAACAAAAACTAATTTCATCACCGTTCAGGTTATCATTTTGCCAGTGGCCGATTTCTCGGCAAACCTGACCACTATTAACGCAGGCAGTTCTGTTAATTTTACCAGTCTTTCGACCAATAACCCGACTTCGTGGAGCTGGACTTTTGAAGGTGCGCAAACAGCCACATCTGCTTTGCAAAATCCTTCAAATATTGTTTACCCCACAGCAGGGGTTTATGATGTTTCGTTGACGGTTTCGAACGCTTTTGGCTCAGATACCGAAACAAAAACTAATTACATCACCGTAAATGTCCTCAACCCGTTAGTTGCTGATTTTACAGCAGACAAAATTGTGATCGAGCGAGGTGAAGTAGTTCACTTTACCGATATTTCTTCGGGGGGTCCGGTGTTTTGGAGCTGGGTAATCGAAGGCGGCGATCCAAAACTTGTTTATTTACAAAATCCCGCAGTTGTTTTCGATTTCGCTGGCTCCTATGATGTCAAACTTACGGTTTACCGGGCAGGTGGTTACGATGTTGAAATTAAGTATGATTATATTCAGGTCAATGAAATTGAATCTGATTTGCCGCCGGGCTGGGAATTTGTAGCAACTTCGAGGTCGCACATTATTGCGGTTCCTTTGGAAGCCAATCCCCGGATTCATCTTACGCCGCTTCAGCCCGGTGATTATATCGGTGTATTTTATAACGGGCCGGGAGGAGTGCCGAAATGTGGCGGAAATACAGTATGGAACGGCGATTCGAATGTGCCGGTAATTGCCTTTGGCGATGAGAGTTCAACAATTTTTAAAGATGGTTTTTCGATTAATGAAGCCTTCCAGTGGAAAATTTATTCGGTCAGCATGCAACGCGAATTTGATGCAACGGTAATTTATGATCCTACCATGGCCAAAACAGGGAATTTTTACCCCTATGGTTTATCCTCATTAACCGACATTTATTCGGGTGATGTTTTTAATGTTTCAATACCCGCAGGATGGAGCGGAATTTCAAGCCCGGTTGATCCCTGGGAGAAAAATCTTGAAACATTATTTTCGCCATTGAGTGGCAACCTGGCGATGTTTTACAATTTTAACGGAATGTATTTGCCGGGCTTAAACATCAACACCCTCGTTAGCTGGAATAATCATTCTGGTTACAATATTAAACTGGAATATCCTGCTGAATTGGAATTTTTAGGCTATCCCGAAAAAATCCGGACCGTGGCTATACCGCAGGGCTGGAGCTATTTACCGGTGCCTGTGGCTTGTGATGTTGACGTTTTGCCGCTCTTTTTATCAAACCTGAGCAAACTTGTAATTTTGAGAGAAATCAGCGGTTTTAATATGTACTGGCCTCAGTACAACATTCAAACCCTGACCACCTTGCAACCCGGAAAAGCATACATGATCAATGCATCTGCCGCTTTCAACCTTCAGTTCCCGGTTTGCACAACAACATTTAAAAATTCAGTTAGTGTCCAGGCGAATTCCATTAATCTGAACCCCGCCTGGAATGCCTTGCCGGCCGGTGCATCTGTTCATACTTTTGCAGTAAAAGGTCAGGCCTTAAGACAGCTCGAAACCGGCGATATTCTGGGAGCCTTTACCAGTGAAGGTTTCTGTGCCGGAATGGCCCGGTTTGAAGGAAAGGAGTTTGCTGTTTCGGTATTTGGAGATGATATCACAACACCTGAAAAAGATGGTTTCGAGGATTCAGAACCTGCAATTTTCAAGATTTTCAGGTCTTCCGATGGAACCGAAATAATGCCCGATGCCAGCTTTGATCCTTCCTTACCTCAGGATGGCAACTTTGCGGGTAATGGTCTTTCAGCAATCAGTGCATTTAAAGCTACGACTGAAGTTGGCGGAATTTACAAAACAATATACCCGGCCATTCATCCAAATCCAAGCCAGGGGAAATTTGTGATTTCAGGGATTCAGCAAGTAAGTAAAATTACCGTGATGAACATGGAATTACAGAAAATTCATGAAATTAATGTTGATGGTGTGAACACCAAAACAGTTGATTTGTCGCAACAGCCAAAGGGAATTTATTTGATCAGTTTTGAAACGTCAAATGGCCCGTTGGTAAGGAAAATTGTAATCGACTAATTATCGATGAATCATTTTCGAAGCCCCGGTTCATCATTAGGCCCGGGGTTTTTTTGTTCTTTTTTTTTTTTTTTGATAAGCAATAACGATAATTCTTTTAAGTGTTTGTTTTGTTGGAATTTTGCCCTTTTATCCTGATTAGGACGATAGTATTTTTGTATTTTAATAAAAGAAACGATGAAAACACTAAAACGCTTTCTTTGCTTACTACTGGTGAACCTTCTAATCATGAACACTTTTGCGGAAAAGGTAAGTCAAAAGACTGCTGAAACCGTAGCCTTGAATTTTTACCATCAACAATCTGCAAAAGCGAGGATTTCTTCCACACCTGAAATCCGGCTACTTCCGCTAATTATTCAAGGGGATTTCAGGAATGACCGCTTTTATATTTTTAATGCTGAGCCAAACAAAGGCTTCATCATTGTTTCAGCTTTTGATGAGGTTAGACCTGTGTTAGGATTTTCAGATGCAGGGAATCTTCCCGGCTTCGTTGATCTGTTACCTCCCGGGTTTGCCGGGTTGATGGATAATTTTGCTGATCAGATCGATTACGCCATTGAAAATGAAATCCAGGCTGATGCCTCAACAACAAAAATGTGGCAGGAACTGTGCTCATCACCTGTAAAGCCGGATGCTCATCGTGCAGTTGCCCCTTTGATTTCCACGCTTTGGAATCAAACCTGCTATTACAACGAACTTTGCCCTGCCGATGCCGGCGCACCCACCGGCTATTGCGGACACGTGCCGGTTGGTTGTGTGGCTGTTGCCATGGGTCAGGTGATTAAGTACTGGAATTCACCAACCATCGGAACAGGGTCTCATTCATACACTTGTTCACCTTACGGCGTTCTGTCGGCAGATTTCGAAAACACGACCTACAACTGGTCCGGCATGCCAAACCAGCTCTTCAGCAGTGACCCTGATGTTGCCACCCTGCTCTATCATTGTGGCGTAAGTGTAAATATGCAATACGCGGCAACTTCTTCGGGCTCGCTGACTTCTGCCGGCAAAGATGCGCTGATTAACTTTTTTGGCTATTCGGCCAACGCGCTTTATCTGATCAAAAGCATTTACAGCGATGCAACCTGGGAAGGCATGCTGCGTGCTGATCTTGATGCTGGCAGGCCACTGATTTATGCCGGAACGGGTATTTATGGCGGCCATGCCTGGGTTTGCGACGGGTACAACGGAACCAGTTATTTTCATTTTAACTGGGGCTGGGGAGGATATGCCAATGGATATTTCTATCTCACCAACCTTAATCCGGCGGGTTATGATTTTACCTCTTCACAGGTGGCAATCCTGGGTATCGAGCCTGGCGAAATTGTGGTCGATCCTCCCACCAATCTTCAGGCCGTTGTTAATGGCGCTGATGTAAACCTGAGCTGGGAGGCTCCTGTAATTCCTTTCGAAACCTGGCTCCACTGGGACGATGGTGTTTGTTCGGCTGCTATTGGTATTTCCGGGGCAACCACTTTTTATGTTTCGGCAAGGTGGACTGCAGCCAATATATCAGCTTACAGTGGGAAGTACATCACCAAAGTGTCCTTTGTTCCTATCGAAACAAGTTCGACCTATGAAATCAGGGTTTGCAAAGGAAACAGTGCAGGCACATTATTGGCGAGTAAAACGGCAACAAACCTGAATTACGGTACCTGGAATACGGTCGTTTTAAATACACCTGTGCCGATTGATGTTACCAAAGAACTTTGGATCGGATACAAAATTTCTAATATTCCTGCCGGAGGTGCTCCAGCAGGTGTTGATGCAGGAACAGCAGTCAATAATTATGGAAACAGATATTCGACCAACGGTTCGTATTGGTTTTCGTTGCCGGTAAGTGTCAATTCAAATTGGAATATCCAGGCGCTTATCACAGATGCCGCCGATGGTAAAAACGAAATGATTGTTCCCCTCGAAATGGAGTACTCCGGGACCTCAGAAAATCCTGAACTTATCTTTAAAGAAATTGATCCCATAATTCCTAAACCCAACGATAATTCACGGTCATTCGCATTACTTGGTTACAATGCTTATCGCGATGATGTTTTATTAAATACCAGCACCATTACCGGGCTGTCGTATGTTGATACCGATGTGCCATCCGGGAGCCATAATTACACTGTTACCGCGGTTTATAATGTAGGCGAATCGGCTGCTGCCGGCCCTGCCACGGTAACCATTGCATCCTTAGAGCAAGCTTTTCAGCTTTTGCCAGGCTGGAACAGCATCTCCAGCTACCTGGTTCCGGAAAACCCGGCGATTACTCAGATGTTTAATCCAATCATGAGCTATCTGGTGATCATAAAAAATATGACCTCGGTTTATTATCCTGATGGCGGCATTTACACCCTCGAAAACTGGACCAGGGCTTCGGGTTACATGATCAAGGTTAATCAAAATTGCCAGTTTACGGTTTCAGGTGCAAAAAATAGTGACAGGACGATTGCATTGTCGGCAGGCTGGAACCTGATTTCGGTGCTTTCGGATTGTGATGTGGTGACCGAAACCGTTTTCGGCGGATTATCAGGATCGCTGCAGTTGATTAAAGAAGCTGCTGGAATAGGGGTTTACTGGCCGTCGCAAAACATCAACACCTTGCCTGTCCTGCGAACCGGAAAAGCCTATTTTGTCAGGATGCAAAGCAGCCAGACATTGACTTATCCGGCTTGTGAGTGAAAAAGTTTCAGGCTGGATTTCAATACAAGAAAAATAGATCGATATTTATGGTGATGACTTTTGGTTCAAAAATCTCTACACCCAAACCTAACCCTTTACTTTAAAATCTATCTTTGCACCAAACAAAATTTGCCGGATGCTTTTTAAAAATATTATCGGACAGCACGAAATTAAAGAAAGGCTGAAACAAACGGTGCGCGAAAACCGTGTAAGCCACGCTCAACTTTTTTTTGGTGGCGAAGGTCGCGGGAAACTCGCTTTGGCCATCGCTTACGCTCAGTTTATCAATTGCCGCGATAAGAACAGGTTCACCAATGGCGACTCATGTGGCGTTTGCCCGTCGTGCATCAAATACAACAAACTCATCCACCCCGATCTGCATTTTATCATCCCGGTTTCGACAAATACCTCGGTAAAAGAAAAACCAACCAGCCGTCAGTTTATCAAACATTACCGTGAATTGCTTCTCGAAAACGACTATTTCACCACGCTCAACAGTTGGTACGAAAAAATCGGCATCGAAAAGAAACAAGCCGGCATAAATGTTTACGAATGCAGCGAAATCCTGCGCACGCTCAGTTACACCAGCTACGAGTCGGAATACAAAATCATGATCATCTGGATGGTTGAAAAACTCAACTACCAGGCTGCGCCAAAATTGCTCAAAATTCTCGAGGAACCACCCGACAAAACCTTGTTCCTGCTCATCGCTGAACAGCACGAACAGATCATTTCGACCATCATTTCGCGCACACAACTCATCAAAATACCAAAAATCGAAGATGATGAGATCATCAAAGCCTGTATCGAAAAGCTCCATGTTAGTCGGGAAGAAGCTGCGATGGTGGCCGAAATTGCCAATGGAAATTTTACCGAGGCTGTTCATCTGATAAAACAAGGCGAAGGCCGTAAAAATTATTTCGACAGGTTTGTAGGTTGGATGCGGCTTTGCTGGACGGTTGACGTGCCAAAAATCATGGCTTTCAGTGACGAAATCTCCAAAGAAGGCCGCGAAAGCAACAAAAGTTTCCTCCAGTTTGGGATGACCGTTTTACGCAACTGCCTGGTGATGAATTATACCGGTAAAGATATTGTCAAATTCAGAGAAGAGGAGAGGGGCTTTCTGGAAAAATTCTCACCCTTCGTCAATCAGGCCAATGCAGGGCGCTTTTCTGAAGAATTTAATACCGCCATTTATCACATCGAGCGTAACGTAAGCCCCGGCATGGTGTTTCTCGATTTGTCGCTCACGGTTGCCCGCCTGATTAAAATGACGCCGTCGAAAGCTGTATCTTAGTTTTTTATACCTTTGCTGCCTTGCTCTCACTTTTCACCGATAGCAGGAAAAATATCATCATCATGGAAGAAAAAGACCAAAATAATATTATTCCCGTCGATAATCAGTTTTTAAGCCGTGGATGTTGCCACCCGCCCCAGTTGTACCACGCCAATGGCAAAATGGGTGAGCACCGCTGCTGTAAACTTGATGTGCACAACTGGCTTAAAGACCTTGTATTACCCGAGGACCAGCCGGGTTTCGATTGCATTGAAGTACGTTTTAAAAATAGCCGCAAAGATTTTTTCCGGGTTACTCCTGACACCAAATTTACGGAAGGCGACATTGTTGCCGTGGAAGCTTCACCGGGCCATGACATTGGAATTGTGACGCTTACCGGCGAAACGGTCAGGTTTCAGATGCGCAAAAAACGCGTGAATCCGAAATCGGAGCACATCAAAAAAGTATATCGCAGGGCACGGCTTTCGGATATCGAAAAATGGCTGAACGCCGTCGATCTCGAAGATCCCGCAAAGGTTAAAGCCCGCAAAATTGCCCGAAAACTCGATTTGGGTATGAAGATAAATGACGTCGAATACCAGGGCGACGAAACAAAAGCCATTTTTTATTACACCGCCGAAGAACGTGTCGATTTCAGGGAACTCATCAAGCTGATGGCCGAGGAGTTTAAAATCCGCATCGAAATGCGACAGATCGGGATGCGTCAGGAAGCGGCCCGGCTTGGAGGTATTGGCTCCTGTGGGCGCGAGCTCTGTTGCAGCACCTGGCTCACCAATTTTAAATCGGTCACCACAAATACTGCGCGCACCCAGCAGCTTTCGCTCAATCCGCAAAAACTGGCCGGACAATGCGGGAAGCTCAAATGCTGCCTTAACTACGAAAATGCAGTTTATCTGGATGCACTCAAAGAATTCCCCAATCAGGATATCGTTCTGAAAACGTCAAAAGGCGATGCGATTCATCAGAAGACCGACATTTTCAAAAAAATGATGTGGTATTCCTACGTTAGCGATCAGGCAAATCTCTTGGCTCTGACCATTGATAAAGTTAAAGAAATTATCACCCTTAACAGGAATGGGAAATTCCCGGCAGCACTAGAAGATTTGGCTGAAAAGCGCGAGCAGAAAGCCGATTTTGGAAGTTCCGCCATCGAAGAAGAAGACATCAACCGCTTCGATAAAATGGAGAATAAATCCAAAAACAAGCGTAATAATCAGCGCAATGATCAGCGCAATAATCCACGAAACGACCAGCGCAATAATCCAAAAAATGACCAGCGCAATGATCAGCGCAACAAACCACGAAATGACCAACGCAATGATCAACCTAATGATCAGAGCAATGATCAGAGCAATGATCAGAGCAATGATCAGAGCAATGATCAGCGCAATGATCAGCGCAATGATCAGCGCAATGATCAGCGCAACAAACCACGAAATGAACAGCGCAACAACCCGCGAAAAGATCAGCGCAACAACCCACAAAATGACCAACGCAACAACCCACGAAATGACCAACGCAATGATCAGCCTAATGATCAAAGTAATGATCAGCCTAATGATCAGCCTAATGATCAAAGCAGCAAATAAACCCAAAGGCTTTGCATTTGTTATAATGTAAAGCCTTTTTTCATGAACACGAAAGCAAGTAACAATCCGGTTATTTTTTTTGATGGGATTTGCAACCTTTGCAACGCATCAGTGAATTTTATTATCCGTCACGACAAAGCCGGTAATTTCAGATTTGCCCCGCTGCAGTCGGAGTTTGCAAAAGCGTTTCTGGAAAACAATGCTTCATTTAAAAATGGCCACATTCTTCCGGATAGTATGATTCTGGCTGAAGATGGCAAAGTTTATTTCAGGTCGGAGGCAGCCCTCAGGATAGCCGGTAAAATGGACGGGATTTGGAAAGCGCTGATTATTTTCCGGATAATTCCTCTAAGATGGCGTGATTTTATTTACGATTTTATCGCCAAAAACCGCTATCGATGGTTCGGTAAACGGCAATCCTGCATGGTTCCAGCACCGGATAATTCGGATAGATTTTTTTGATAGTTTTGAAACCTACCAGGTTTTTAAAACCTGTTAGGTTTTGATCTGTCTTGTTTTGTTTTTTTTGTTAACTTCCTCTGTAAATCTATTTCAGGACAAGACAGTCTCCGGCTGCCGACTGCCCACTGCCGACTGCCCACTGGCGACTGGTGACTGCCGACTTCCTAAACCTCTTCCTCCGCAATCGCCTTCCCCGGATAAAGTTGTTTTATGTATTTGAGCGATGGCGAAGGTACGAATGGCCCCAATCCAAGCTGATCCCACTTATCGTCAACTTTTTTGATGGTTTCCGGGTTTTGGGTTACGGTGTTTGGCCATTGCCGCGCAAAGCCGTCCAGGGCTTTATATTTTCGTGTGCCATCAATCGCCAGGCCGTAATATTTCTCCCCGTTTTCATCATCAGCGTAAAAGCAATCACGTGCCGGGTCGATGTTGTTGGCCACGCGCCAGGTTACATCGGCAAAATCATCAATATCGAGGACGTGTTCGGCGTAAATAATGAATTTGATGTTTCTGATAAGCCCTTGTCCCATCAGGGATTTATGTAAAATGCGGATATGATTTTTCCGGTCTTT
>CAJATL010000247.1 GCA_903944895.1 uncultured Bacteroidota bacterium | reverse complement strand
TTCATTTTCCAATAATCCTATAATGTTTCCCATTTTACATTCCTGAATTTTACTACTTATTGCTAGCGATCTGTTTTGCTTCATTATCCTTGATTTTCGTTCGCCACAAAGATAATATAATTATTAAGTTAGCGCCATTAACTGGGAGAGGGGTTGGGGGTGAGGGCATTGACCTTAGTGGATTAAATTTTGAATTATTGGAGCAGTACTTTTTGAAAACAAAAAATAAAAATACAGTTGTTCAATCTCTCAAAGACAAGATTGAAAAGCAATTAAAACAGATGGTTGAACGAAATCCTCTGACAGTTGATTATTACAAACGCTATCAGGAAATTATTGAAGAATATAACAGAGGCAAAGACGAAGTTGTGATAAAAGAGACTTTCAGAAAACTGATTGAGCTTGTAAACTCCTATTCTGAAGAAGAAGCCGACACCAAACGAGAAGGCTTGACAGACGAACAGAAAGCAATTTTCGATATTCTTAGACAAGGCAAAAAACTTGAAGAAAAGGAAAAGAACGAGATAAAGAAAATTTCGATTGAGCTACTTGAAGAATTGAAAAAAGAGAAATTAAGAGTTGACCAATGGGCTGATAAATCAGTAACCGCAGCAGCAGTTTTTAACTATGTAAACAAAACACTTTTTGAAGTTTTGCCTTATCCAACTTATCAGACAGATGAAATTGATTTAAGGACAAATTTAGTTTATGAACACTTGAAACATCAATATTTTGGAGGAGGAATGAGCATTTATGGACGATATTAGCTATTACATTTTACAACCACATTGTCAAAGTCTCAGCTAAGTGGCCCGCCAGCGTTCGACTGAGCTCACGCCGAAGTCTGGCGGACTGCTTTGAACACCATTGAATTTGTAATTCAAAAAACTTGAAACCACCAATTTAATTTCATCTGTTTTCCAACCCGGCATCGGTGTTATTTTTGAGTGGTCAGCCCGCTGGCAGACCCCTCAGCGTTATTATTTTCAAAGGTGCAATAAAATACCATTTTATATTACGGTGCGCTGCACCTCCAAATTCTCATCGTCCATTAATTCTATCAATATTACGCCACGCTGTGGCTTGCCTTATGGTTTTATGATGCAATGAATTACAGGTGCAGCGTACCGTAATATTGATAGAGAAGTCTAAGCAAGTCGATTTAAAAGGTGCAGCGCACCGTAATATCCATCCTAAATAAAATAACTAATAACGGATTCATCCGGAACGACTGCATTATCTGGTACTACGAGAAATCGAGCCAGTGGCTGTTTTCGTTATAATCGACAATTGCTTTTGAATTGTTCTCAAAATGAAAAGTATTTAAAAGCGTCGAGATTTCCTGTTTTAAAACAATAAGCGTATTCTCGGTTAAATCTTTGCGAAATCCTTTCTCCCCGAGGTACAAAACGTGATCCATCGACACTATTCTGCTGATTATCTGTCCTAATTCGACGAGTTTTCGTTGCGAAAAACCATAATTCAGATTAAAGCTAACCAGTTCCTTGACCCTATCGGCAGCTCGGGTAGTATAACCTTTTAAAAACCCGTAAAAACTATGCTCTTTGGCTGCTTTCATGAGCTTCATTGCCGAATCGGCAATCTGGTGATAAAGGATGTCATTTGACCCTTCAAAAATCTGGAACGGACGACTATCAACTACCGATCGGCCTGCTATGCTGTTGAGCTGATAACCCCTGGCTCCGAAAAGCTGAAGTAACGACTGTGCCGATTCCTGCATAATATCGGAAGTAACACTTTTGATAATATTTGCTTCGAGCCCGAGTGAAGACAGGTTATGCTCTATTCCGGCGATTTCGCCGGATTTCAGACAAAATGCAGAGCAAATGGTAAAATTGGCCTGCAGGCGGGTGAGGCGATGTTGAACCTGATCATAGGACAACAAACTTTTATTGGCTATCGACCGCGATGTTGCATGGCTGATCGCCTCATCAAGGATCCTTTTAATAAAACCAAGGCCCATCCCCGGAAACTGAAACCTGCTCCTGTGCAGCATGTCAAGTAACATCTGGATACCACTGGTGTGGGGAATCAACCTTTGTTCTTCAGGAATATAAACATCTATCGAATTTCGGCCATACGGGATCTGGTATAATCCGAGGTTCTCGAAAAACTCTTCGACAACAATCTTTTGTCGCGGGGCATTAACATCACACACAAACATATCGATATCTCTCATCAGGTCGCCGTGCACTGCCCTTTTCCGTGCCGTAAGAATCCATAAATCGGCCATCCCTGTAAGTCCGGCCCAATGTTTTTTACCCTTTAAATGGAAAAAGCCATCTTTCTCAGTAAATGATGTTTGCATATTAAGTGCATCACTTCCAAAACCCGGCTCAGTGATCATCAATCCTCCCATATGTTGTTCATTCAGGAATTGGTCGAAGATTCTGGACTTGACTTTTTCGTTACCATATTTGGCAAACGGTTGAATGAAGAGGCCATTATTGATTCCTAAGGTTAATGATAGTGCAAGCGATTCGTAAGAAGCTGCTGAAATAAATGCGATGTTCTCCTTGACATTGCCACCAAACCCGCCGTATTGTTTTGGAATACAAAGCGAAAGAGGATTTCCCGACATTAATTCTGTTAATACAGCAGGTGGTATTCCCCGGGTACTGCAAAACTGATCGATGTTGTCGTCGGTGTGAAAAGCACGCTTCATACTGGAGGTGAACTCATCAAGAAGCGTTCTGAATGATTTATCTTCGACAAGACGATCTCCTGGTCGATTTTGATCCGATTCCTCAATTTGTGGCATTTGCAGTTATTTTATAGTTAAGTAGTTAGCCAGTTTATTATCTATCTTTAATAAACTAACAATCCGCACCACAAATTGTTTTAATTGTTTGAAGGATTCTCTTCTCTAATACCCTGCAAACCATAAAAACAAACACCCGAAATCCATCATGGATTACCGGCATCGACAATTTTTGGATAACCCGGCCAAATGCTATTTTCTACCAGAATTGAAACCCTGACAAAACTCATGAAGGTGACAAATTCAAGAATAGAAAACGATTTCAAAATTATCACCAATCATAAAATATCCCGTAGGAATCTTTGGCTAATGAAACTGGAAAGGTTTTTATTGAATAAGATTCGGTGCAGTTACTGAATCTTTGGTATTTTTTGCCAGATTGAGGTGCTTTTCGTAAAGCCGTTAGGTTTAATTTAAGATTCCTTTAAAACAAAATTTTACCCGTACATTTGCAAAAAACAGCAACAATGAAGCTGAAAAACACAAAAACCTCGGTTTTACTGACCTTCAAAATTTTGATGGCTCTTTTGCTTTCTTTCCCACTTAGTTCAATAAGCCAGGAATACGACACTATTTCCAACTGGGACGGAATTGAGCAGGACTGGCATTTTGTGGGTAATGGCCATGAAGTAATTGAAAATCCTTATCCTTGGGGAATCAATGTTTCGGAGCATTGTCTGGAATTTATAACCAGCGAGGGTGAATACGATTTTATGTACTGGGACATGGACGATCCGGTTAGTTTTGACGAATGGCCGCTGTATTCGATGAAAATTTATGCTCCACCACAGGGCGGGAGTGTTACCTGCAAGTTCGAAAACAGCACCAACACAGTGTTTCAGGAAATTGTGATGACACCTGTGCCGGGACAATGGTTCGAACTGGAATACAATTTTGGAGGCTTGTATTACGAAAATTTTGTAAGAATGGTTATTTTCTTCGATTTCCAGGGAACCACACCCAACGAGCACTGGCTGATTGATGACATCATACGCAAAGAGGGCGAGCCGCTTGAACTGGAATCTCACCTTCCACTTTTTGTAATCAACACCTATGGAGTTCCCATTCCCGACGAACCCAAAATTGATGCTTACATGGGAATTATCGACAACGGACCTGGTAACTTCAACCACCTGACCGATCCATTTAATGGGTACGATGGCTTTATCGGCATCGAAACACGGGGGCAATCCACACAGATGTTTCCTAAAAAATCGTATGGTTTCGAAACCCGCGATGAAGAAGGGGAAAATCTTGATGCTTCACTGTTGGGAATGCCCGAAGAAAACGACTGGATTTTATACGCACCTTATACCGACAAATCGATGTTACGCAACATGGTTACTTTTGCCATGGGAAACCGCATGTCGGGTTATTGTACAAGAACTGCTTTCTGTGAAGTGGTGCTGAACAATAATTACCAGGGCATTTACATCCTGGAGGAGAAAATCAAGAAAAATGAAAACAGGGTGGACATTGCTACCCTGAAACCTGACGAAATTTCGGGCGACGATGTTACCGGAGGTTATATAATAAAAGTGGATAAACTCGATCCCGATTTCCAGCTTGGAACTGACGGTTGGAAATCGAATCCTGTGCCACCTTATCCAAACGCAATGGACATCATTTTCCAGTATTATTACCCTGACCCCGATGATATTGTTCCCGAACAAAGACAGTACATCAAAGATTGGATAACTATCGCCGAAAATACGCTGACAAGTACTGGTTTTGCCAATCCCGACAATGGTTACCACAAATATTTCGACCTGGTTTCGTTCATCGATTTTATGTTCATTTCGGAGATCACCAAGGAAGTTGACAAATACCGTTACAGCAATTATTTTTACAAGGAAAAAGACAGCGATGGCGGGAAGTTTTTTGCCGGGCCGCACTGGGACTATAACCTGGGGTACGGAAATGTTGATTACTGGCAGCCGGGCATCGAAACCTGGGGTTGGGTTTATCCCCAAATAACCCCTGACGACTGGAGCCGGATGTTTTGGTGGAAGCGGTTAAATGAAGACCCGTATTTTAGAAACCTGGCAAAAACACGCTGGCAATACCTGAGACAAGATGCTATTTCGGATGAATTTATAACAAGCACAATCGATTCGGCCATCAACTTGTTGGGTGAAGCTATCGACAGGAATTACGAACGTTGGCCGATTTTAGGACAATACGTTTGGCCCAATTACAACTGGTACGGCAACGATTACAGCGATGAAGTGGCTTATTTTGAGGATTTCTTCTTTGATCGTCTGGAATGGATGGACGCCAATATGCCGGGAACCATCCTGCAACCGTGGGTGGCCATTACAGCAGAAGGCAATATTATCCATGTAAAGATTTCCGGCGATTTTTTTAGCAACCGTAACCCACAGCCCAATCATTTTCAGCTTAACGACGCACCACCATCAATATTTATTGCCAACGCCGATTGGGTAGATGCCACAGAATGTTTACTGCAACTTTCGGGAAACCCGCTTTCGTACCCCGACATTTCGGTTACTGTAACCGAGGAGATTATCAACACATTTACCGACCTGGTGAGCAGCAAACTCGAAACACAACTGATAGTAGGTCCCGGGCAGGAGCAGCCGTTTGTTAAAGTGTTTAATTCCGGTCAGCAACTTCACATACAGTGTACAAACCCTGATGTATTAAAAGGAGAAGTCCGAATTTTTGACCTTGCCGGGCGAAACGTAGGCAATCATTCACTCAACCATGCATCTGAAACCATCATTTCGCATGATTTGATGGCAGGGATTTATTTTATTAGTTTAATAAACGATCAAAACCGGCCAACATTTAAGGTGATAATATTGAATTAATGATGATTCTCCTGAATAGCCAACATCTCAGACGCAAAGTGTTTTACCACTGTTTGATCAGTGATTGAGTCATGCTATGACATAAAAAAATGCAGATTTTCAGCTTGAAATCTGGTTATTTAATACCAATCTTTGAAGTCATAATTTTTGCTAGAAAGGATTACTGAATTGAACGTAGATTTCAACACAACAAATTGGCTTGCAAATTCGGACTTTAGTAAAATAAATCAGTAGTGTCCGGTAAAATTAAAATTTATAGATTATTTGAAATTAGATTCCTCTCCGCCGGTTGGCGGATTGGAATGACAAGCAGTTACGTTGTTTAGTGTGGGGGTTGGTGGCGGCGGCGAAGCCACCAACCCCCACCCTCCCAAAATACTCCAAATACCTTGTCCTTTCGACCGTAGGGAGAAATCTAAAAAGTTTAACCGGACTCCAATGAAAATAAATATGCAAACAAGGAGGTCACACTAACAACACATCAACCCGACCTGCCAAATTAGAAGTTAAAGGACATCGTAAACAAAAAGAAAACACTAAATGACGATGATAAATAAAAAAGAGCTGTCATCCGGGCAACGCGAGGAACTAATCAAAGTATTAAAAGCCCGTTTCGGCAAAAACATAAACCGCCATCCAGATCTTGAATGGGTAAAAATAGAGGCAAAGCTGGATTCACTGGCCAACAGCGAAAAACTCTGGACGCTCAATGAAATGGAAAGAACCGGTGGTGAACCGGATGTTGTTGGTTTTGATGAAACAACAGACGAATACATTTTTTATGATTGTTCCACCGAAAGTCCCAAAGGCCGCAGAAGTATTTGTTACGACCGCGAAGCACTGGAATCGAGGAAGGAACACAAGCCGGAAAACAGTGCTATCGAAATGGCCGCTAATATGGGTGTTGAGCTTTTAACCGAAGAACAATACCGGAAGATACAGAAACATAGAAATTTCGATACCAAAACATCGAGCTGGATAAAAACACCTTCCGAAATAAGAAAACAAGGCGGTGCCATCTTTGCTGATTACCGTTACGGAACTGTATTTGTGTATCACAACGGTGCCGAATCTTACTACGCTGCCAGAGGATTCCGCGGCTCGCTTAAAGTCTGAATTTTACACCGGCAAACAAATTTGGTTTAATTTAATGATTACTGAGAAAGGATTGGAAGGCTTTATAAATAAAAAATCCTGATCCCGGCTACTATTTAAAAACATTAAAGGGTTCGGTCTAAAAACTGTTGGTTTTGGGCTAAAGCCCGGTAACTACCTGGTTTTCAATTGCCCCGACCTTAAGGTCGGGGCAATTTATGTACGTGATATTCAGGGCTTTAGCCCAATAACAAAATTTTTGGCATCTTTTTAGAATGATCTCATTAATAGTTGACGATAAAGTGCATGATGTAAAGTCTTGGAGTTACTTACTCAAACCAGGTATCCGAATATTGGCTTATCCTGCTTTCTAGCAAAATTTTATCCACCAGCGTTCGATGGTCCGCCAGCCGGCGGACGAAATCTGGCGGAAGTTCTCGTTAGGGACAAAATGTTGGTAGAAAGAAAGTTGACCCCCTTTAGTTACAAAGTCCGCCAGTTGGCGGGCGTAAGAATAACAAGGCATTCAGCTAATTCATGATTCTTTTGTCAGTCAGTGGTGTTATAAAATACATTTGAAGAAATCAGTTTAAAATGCAACCTTTACCAAATAAAATAAATCAAACAGTGGAAACAAAACACTTTCAGGAAAACTACATCGCCTGCCTTGTTGGTGGCGCAATTGGTGACGCTTTGGGCGCAGCCATCGAATTTTTAAACATCCATCAGATCATCGAAAAATACGGACCATCAGGTGTGACCGCTTATGTTGAATTTGCTGACGGAACCGGCGAATTTACCGATGACACCCAGATGACACTCTTCACGGCTGAAGGTTTGCTTGGCGCAATGTGCCGCGAAGATTTTAATGGAACCGAAACCGAAACAAACCGGATTGTTTACCATGCTTATCTGCAATGGCTCCTTACTCAGGAAATGCCCCTGAAATATGTCAGCCAACCCGAAGCTTTGAAGGATGAAGAAAATGGCTGGCTCATCAAACAAACCGCATTATTTAAAAGGCGTGCTCCCGGAACCTCCTGCTTATCAGCTTTAAGAAGTGGTATAGCAGGCAGCATCGAAAAACCCATCAACAACAGCAAAGGTTGTGGTGGTATTATGCGTGTTGCTCCGGCTGGACTGGTTTTAGCCGGAGAAAATGAAAAGGCCTTTGCAAATGGCTGCAACCTGGCTGCCATCACCCACGGGCATCCTTCGGGTTATTTGAGCGCAGGGTTATTTGCATCACTTATTTCGGATCTTGCTGTTGGCGTTCCCTTTGAACAAGCTTTGCAAAATGCCATCACAATACTTCAAAAACGGCCAGGCATGGAAGAAACACTTTTTGCAGTTCAAAATGCCATAAACCTTTACAACGAATCGAAGATACTTCTTAAATCATCACCCGAAAAAATCCCTCAATTCATCGAAAAGCTGGGCTCAGGCTGGGTTGGTGAGGAAGCACTTTCTATCTCACTTTTCTGCTGCCTGCTCTATCCTGATAATTTCGAAAAAGGTGTGCTTGCCGCGATAAATCATAGTGGCGACAGCGACAGCACAGGCTCCATCACCGGAAATATCCTGGGATTGATAAATGGCTTAAACAAAATTCCCGAAGCGTGGATTAGCAATCTGCGAAACTACCAGCTTGTCGAAAAAATGGGTAAAGAGCTTTTTGGCGATATTTGAATAATTCACTCATTCCGACACCCCAACCTGGATGCTGACCCTTATTAAAAACCAATGTCCCGATCGGATTCATGCATTTTTACTGAAACAATCATCCGAAATTGATAATTTTTGTACTTTCGCTTTTTTGAGAAACATAAAAACATGTCTGATTTATAGGACAGAAAAAAATAGAATAATTTGCCCGGGAAATGAAAAAGGAACTGCGTTACACTATTCTGGTTATCTCACTAATTGCTTTATCTTTTGCATCATGCAAAAACTCAACCTTTGAAAATACTAATGATGAAACCCCGCTCACTGAACTTACAGACACTTCTTCATCAAACCTCCGCAAAGTGACCTTCCTGCCCTATTGGGTTATCAATGCTCAGTTTGCAGGTTTTTATGCTGGCAAAGAACTGGGAATCTTCAAAAAATACGGGATCGATCTCAACATTATCGAGTTCCAGCCATTTTATACTTCCAACGAATTACTCAGAACCGGTGAAGCCGATTTTGCTGCAATTTGGCTGGTAAATGCAATCGGTGTAAAAGCTTCGGGCATCGATATTGTGAATATTGCTCAGTTTTCGTCGCGGTCGTCGCTGATGCTGGTAACTAAAAAATCGAGCGGCATCAACGAAATCCAGGACATGAACAATAAAAGGCTTGGAGTTTGGCAAGGATTCGAATTACAGCCCATGACCTTATTTAAAAAATTTCATCTCAATGTTGAGCATATTCCTATCGGAAGTACCAACAACCTCTTCCTGCACGATGGTGTGGATATTACGGCAGCCAACTGGTTCGACGAATATCACTCGATTATAAATTCTGGCTATAATCCCGACGAATTAAACACTTTCTTTTTTGCCGATTATGGGTTGAATTTCCTTGAAGACGGCATTTATTGCCTTTCGACAACTTTAAGCAAAGACCCAAAGCTGTGTGCTGATTTTGTGAAGGCTACCGCCGAAAGCTGGACTTTTGCCTTTAACAATCCCGAAAAAGCCATCGATATTGTTGTTGCCTGTGCTCAGAAAGCAAATATCCCCGTAAACAGGGTTCACCAGCGATGGATGCTCGACAGATACCGTGATTTGTACTTCGCCTCAGGCAAAACAACAACCGAACTTTCGGTTAAAGATTATATGTTTGCCGCCAAAGTCATGAAAGAAAGCAACCTGATTCAGGAAATTGTGCCTTACGAAGACTTCTTCAAACACTACACAAACTATTCACGATAAACTTAAGAATTTTTAAAATGTTCAACCCAATCAAAATCATAAGAAGTAAAAAGGGTCTGGCCTTTAAACTGATCACCTCCATTTTTGCCAGCATTGCTTTAATTTTTCTTGTGATTTTTTTGTACAACTATGATTTCTCAAAATCTATCGTCGAAAAAAACCTGAAAATGAATGCTGAGAACCTGACCAGAAACAGTGTTTCTCAAATCGAAAAGATATTGTATTCGATCCAGAAAATCCCGGATAACTACGCTAAAATTATTGAAAACACCGACTATTCAAAGGAAACACTTGAAAAAATACTGCAACAGGTTGTCGAGATAAACCCTGAAATATATGGGGCTGCACTCGCCTTCGAACCGAACCTGTTCGATAAAAATGAAAAATATTTCATGCCTTATTATTTCAGAAAAGAAGGCCGGCTCGAATTATTATATCTGGGCAGCGAACGTTATGATTACTTTACGATGGACTGGTACCAGATACCCAAAGAACTCAAGCGGCCGGTTTGGAGTGAACCATATTTTGATGAAGGAGCAGGAAATACAATCATGTCGACCTATTCGGTACCGCTGTATCGCGATTTCAACGGGCAACAGCAATTTATCGGAATTCTCACTGCTGATGTATCCCTGGACTGGCTGCAGAAATTTGTAAATTCCATAAAGGTTAACCAAACCGGATATGGCTTCATGATTTCACAAAACGGGACGATGGTCACCCATCCCACCACCAAACTGATCATGAATGAAACGATTTTCAGCATTGCCGAAGCACAAAATTCGACACAATTGCGCGAAATAGGACGCGACATGATTCGGGGCAAGTCGAGTTTTGCCGAAATCGAATATCATAATTTAACTACCGGGCAACTTAGCTGGATTGCTTATGCACCCATTACGGTGAACGGGTGGTCGATCGGGATCGTTTTTCCGGTTAAAGAATTTATGGCCGATGTAAACACTTTGTCGTTGCGGATATTTGCTTTAGCGCTGGCAGGATTGATTATTATTTTAATCGTCATCATTGGAATCTCCAGGTCGATTACAAGCCCGCTGAGAAGTTTGTCGCATGCATCAAAAAAAATTGCTGAAGGCGATTTTAATGTTGAATTGCCCGACATCAAAACAAAAGATGAGATGAAGGAACTGCACGATTCGTTTGTTTATATGCAAAAAAAACTTGCCGAATACGTTGTTAACCTTCAGGAAACCACCTCAGCGCGCGAAAAAATCGAAAGTGAACTTCGCATCGCCCGCGAAATTCAAATGGGCATGATCCCACATATTTTCCCGCCTTTTCCAAATCTTTCCGAAATTGACCTTTTTGCATTGCTGCGACCAGCAAAAGAAGTTGGTGGCGATTTGTACGACTTTTTCCTTATTGGTGAAGACAAGCTCTGTTTTGCCATCGGCGATGTTTCAGGCAAAGGTGTTCCCGCATCGTTGTTTATGGCAGTCACCCGCACACTGCTCAGGTCGGTTTCAACCATCGACGGCTCACCTTCGGCAGTGGTCAGTTCACTCAACAAATCGCTTTCTTACAATAACGAGTCGAGCATGTTTGTTACCTTTTTTGTTGGAATGCTCCATCTTAAAACCGGAGAACTAAAATTCTCAAATGCCGGTCATAATCCACCTTTCATGATCCGGAACAATGGTAAAGTTGAGATGTTTGAAATCACCAAATCAATTCCAATCGGACTTTTCGAAGAGATAAAATATACCGAATCCGTTGTTCATCTCCAAAAAGGCGACAAATTATTTATGTACACGGATGGAGTTACGGAAGCTGAAAACCTCGACAAAGTGCTGTATTCCACTGAACGACTGGTTTCGGTATTACAGAAAAACATCACAGCAACTACAAAGCAACTCATACAATGCGTTGACGACGATGTTGCTTTACATGTAGATAAATATGCCCAATCGGATGACTTAACCATGATGACAATTGTATTTTATGGATAATAATCAAAAAAATAAGAACCTCCGGCTGATAAACGAAATTTCCCAATTATCGGCAATCACAGATTTCGTTGAGAATCTTGTTGAGGAGTGGGAACTATCTCCGGGTCTCGCCATGTCGTTAAACCTGGTGCTGGAAGAAGCATTTACCAATGTTGTTTTTTATGCTTACAACGACGAAAAGCAACATGTCATCGATTTAAATTTCTCGAAAAATGGTGACCAACTTAAAATTGTGCTTACCGATGATGGCTCGGAATATGATCCCACGCAAAAACCTGACCCTGATTTTGATGTGCCCATCGAAAAAAGGAACGTTGGTGGTTTAGGAATATTCCTGATCAAAAAAATCATGGATACCGTCGAGTATCAGCGAAAAGACAACAAAAACTATCTTGTGATGACCAAAACACTTAAATTATAATTCCTGCTACATTTGCAGCCCAAATCTTATTATTGAAATATTTAACATGGCAGGAAGACGAAAATTTATCAGAACAACCGTGCTTCAAATCATTGCGTGGGCATACATTCCATTTCGTAAATTTATTCCACCCGAAACATTTCGTTACGCATCCACCGGCGGGTTTAATGTGGTGCTTGATATTTTCCTGTATTTTGTTTTTTACAACTTTATCCTGCAAAAACAGATTATCGATTTTGGATTTGTTGCCGTCAGCCCTTACATTGCCTCATTTTTGTTTGTTTTCCCCATCACATTTACCACCGGTTTTCTGTTTGCCAAATACATCACTTTTACCGATTCGCTACTTCGCGGACACACGCAATTAGTCAGATATGGAATTTCGGTTGGAGGTTCGATTATCTTAAACTACGTCCTACTCAAACTTTTTGTCGAATATCTGTTCATCTGGCCAACCGTTTCTAAAATGATCATCACTGTTATCGTCGTAATTTACAGTTACGCCCTGCAGCGATATTTTACTTTTAAAACCGGGAAAATTGCAATTCTGGAAAGAAATTCCGGTTAAACAGCAGGCATGCTTTTTACCGGTCGTTTATCCGATAAACAAACCTTCGATCCTCACTTTCAGACTGCCATCTTTCATGCGTGCGATTGCGTTTACCAAACCACTGTGATGCCATTGCAGCATACACCTGCGCGGAAAAAACCAAATTAGAGTTTTATTGAAATAACCAGTCACAGGATTTTCAATTATCACCAGTTTCCTGTTTTAAGCTACGAGTACTTCTTCAGGCTTTGGATTCCATGCACCACATTCATTTTTCACGAAATAATTTTTTGTTTTATCTTCTTTGTCAATGACTTTCATTCCGTCCATCGGTGGTGCATAGAAATGCAACGACACAGCAAAATCGTCGTTTTTGTTTTCGATGATGTGATAAACTCCCTTTGGCACCTCAGCAATTGTATTGTTGACCAGCGGGATACAGGCAATCTCGTCAAGATTCCCGTTGTACAAAACATTGTTAGCCTTGCCGCTTACCGAATAAACACAACCAAATGAGTTTGCGTGATCGTGGATATTGCTTTGTTCATTGGGTTTCCAGTTCATCACAACCACTTCAAAATTCGGTGACTGAAAGGCACATTTCCTTCCATAAGGCAGGTCTTCGGGGTAAAGCAGATGCTCGGTCATTTCCTCCTTATCGAATGTAAATTTCTCAAGGATGGCCTTAAAATCTGCAGGACCATGGATGTTCTGTTTTGATGCTTCAAAAAGCTGATCAATTTTGTTGATTTTTTCGTCGAAAGTCATGTTTTACAATTATTAAATATTTAAAATCAGTGATTTATGTTTTCCCCCGATGAAGCACAACGGTGTTTCTGTTTTTGGATTTTTGCATCTGCAAAAGTCAGAAATCTTTTAAAGATATATTCATTAGATTTTACAAAACATCTTTATTTTTCCAAAATGGATTAACTGCTCCAAAGTGTGCTCAGTCAAACCGGATCGATTGTGCCGCTTATTCCCGACTAAGATGTGCCAGTTAAACCAGATGAGATTAACCTGGCCATCATCGTCAGGCATTTTGAAGAAACCATTGCTTTGCTTTATTCCGTTTCGGAAAAGGCGTATCAACCGTGCAAATTTTGTAAAAATGAACCCGATTGTACCATCCGGCATGTTTTTAAGGATATCCGCGAATACTCCTTTAATTTATTGAGTCGGACAACTTTAAAAGATCTTATCGAAAAGCCTGTAAATCAAAATCCGATACCCGAAATATAGGATCCACTCAGGCTATCAGCGAATCGACCAAAACTGCAAATTAAAAAGCCCGGATAGCACGAACATAATAACCCCAGGTTTTGCTGGAATAGCTCTGATTATTATCATCAAAAAACTTGTACCAGGCAAAGGGAGCTCCTTGTTCGGATGAACTCCAATAAGTATTAATCGCAAAAGCCCCAATATCCTCTTGTCGCTGGTACATCAGGTAGAGCTCATCTTTTGATGGCAAAAACCAGTCGTTGTAACCATTCAGCACCAAATCGTTACAAATGCGTGCTGCGGTTCCAGCCTGGCTGCAGGCATTAACAATTGCAGTTGTGTTGGTTTGCCCGGTTCCAATGGCGGTGGAGGTACCAACCAGTGTTCCTGAACAGCCCCACTGAGCGCTCGTACTTTGGTCGGCTGTGGATGAAATTAATCCGTGCTGACCTGTTCCATCAATATAAAAGATTTTGCCACCGCCATAACTTTGGCCGATCTCAAATTGTGTAGTTGTAAAAGCCACCTCATTACCATAAGCGGTGCCAGCCCCATTAGTCGCGTAAGCCCGTAAAAAATAGTCGGTGTTTGTTTCCAATCCCGTAACATCACTTACAAAAATTCCTGTTCCAGTACCATTTGTGGTTTTGCCGTCTGCGATGGTCGGATTGGGCGAAGTGCTCCAGCAAACACCTCGTGCTGTTACATTAGTTCCACCTGATGAAGTTACATTGCCACCACTGCTTGCAGTTACCGGACCAATATTTGAAACGACTGTGGTTGTAATTGTGGGCAGGCCTCCACATGAAAATGTGGTTTGAGATATTGTAAGCGGAATTGAATTTCCACAGGCATTGTAAGCCCATACAAACCTGGCATAAACCGTATTGCAGACTAAACCAGTTTCTGTTTTAGATGTCATTGCACCCAAATCAAGGGCGGTTGTTAAATCATTAGTAGTGTTCCAAAAATAACCAGTAGCTTCAGGAACAGAGTTCCAGTTCCAAATGATCTGAGTCATTGATGGCACATGGGTTCCTGAAGCAGGAGCGCCCGGTGCTGAAATACAGTTTTCTTTGATACAGCGGACTGAGAAACCATTTAAATGAATATCGTTTGTGCGTAAAATCCCACCACCGCCTGCATTTAGGTTTCGACTCCATGTTGTGGATAAATCAAATGCATTTGATGACCACAAATATGCCCCCGAACCAAGAGAAATGAAAAGTCCGCCCGAAGGGCTGCGATATCCGGCTACCATTGCTTCAAAACCGGAAAATCCACCCTGCTGAAGGTTTATGCCACCGTCGGTACCCCGCAGTCCGGTAGTTCCACAGGTTATTGTCGGATCAACAGTTTGTTCAAGTGTACACCATTCATCGTCAGTAGGCACATGCCAGCCATCGGCGCAAATACCCTTTGTGCCGGGATTTGCGGAATATTGCATCAACTCTTTCCATTGATATAAACCGCCATAAGTGTTGCAGTTCAACGGATTATTATCGTAGCAATATTTTTCGGTTATGCTGTTATTTCTCATTTCCTGGGTGCCGGTAATCTGGTCACCAACATTTAAATTCCCGGCCATCCAGCACTGGTTTCCAATTTGCACCGTGTGGTAAATCTGGTTATCACGAATATCCACAAAAGGATTTCCACATTGCCAGTTTGAGCCGCTGCAATCAGGAAAACCAATGGTTGCGGGGCTATTCATCAAAACATAATAAGCGTTGCCAGGCAAAAGCAACTCAAGCGAATGGATTCCCATTGCCGGCCAGTATAAATCGGATCCCGCAACAGCTTTAACTAAAGCAACATCGTAACCAGCAAAAAACGTTTCGGCAATTACAGGGCAAGTTGATAAAACAGGCATCAGATTCCAGCCGACGTCGAGGTTTAGCGTTCCAAACTGAATTAACACTCCTGAGAAATCAATTGTTGTTGCCTGATTAAATTTGGCAATGTAGCCTGATTGTGAGTCCCAGTTTCCTAAAGTGTTAATTTGTTGCGACGGAAAATACATTCCTTGTGGATTCTGAAGTATTGTTAATTGATTTTGGACTGAAAGGAAAAGCGTTTCAATATCAGGATTATCTGGAGTTACATAGCTTGAAATTCCGCTCCAACCTTGAGGAATTGTAATAAATTGCTGCGCCGGAACAGGAGCAGGCGAATTCCAGATTGCAATATGTGAGCTTGGCGAATTAAATAATCCTCCAACAATCAAATCGGCTCCATACAAACATAAGGTATGCGCACCATAAACATTGCCCGGGTAAAATAATCCGCCATTCATATCGCTCCACGATGAGCCATTCCATTTAGCGATGCCATTGGTTGTTAAACCATCAGAAGTTGTAAAATATCCACCGGCAATCAATTCACCATTATATTCCTGAAGCGCAAAAACATATTGGTAAAAAACACCGCCCATTCCACCGCCCAAAGCCGACCAGGCTGAACCATCCCAGGAAGCAATATGATTTGCCGGATTACCACCAGCACTCAAAAATAACCCGCCTGCTATCAAATTTCCTTTGTATTCGCCCAAAGTGTAAACAATGTTGCTAATGCCTGCACCCAGACCAGACCATGAAGTTCCATCCCATTTTGCAATGTGGTTTGCGCTTACCCCACCGGCGTTTGTGAAAAAACCACCGGCATAAAGATCACCATTAAAAACCGATAAAGCCATTACCTGGCCTTCGGTACCCACCGTTCCGCTGCCCAAAGCTATCCAGCCGGCAGTATCCCTCTTTGCAATATAGTTAACCGGTGTATTATCAGCTTCCGTAAAATAGCCTCCGGCATACAATTCATCTCTAAAAACCACCAGTGAAGTTACCGTGCTGCCTACCCCACCTAGTTGATCATTCCATGCAGAGCCATCCCATTGGGCAATGAAATTCACAGCAAACCCTCCTGCGCTGGTAAATTCACCGGCAGCAATCAGGTTTCCCTGATAAACTGTAAGTGCATTTACTTTTCCGTTTACACCTTCGCCTAAAGCTGTCCACGAAGTTCCATCCCAGCGGGCGATATAATTTGCACTAACTCCACCAGCACTGGTAAATTTGCCACCAACAATCAAATCACCGTTATAAACTACCGTCGAATAAACCCAATCATTCATCCCACCACCAGGAAACCCTGACCAACTTTGGGCATACAGACTTTGTGAATTAATGAGATTTAAAATCAATGCTGCTAACAGGAACAGAAAGATTAACTTCGGGCTTAAAAACATTTTGGTGATTTTCATTTTCTTAGATATTTAAAATTACTGCTTAAATGGTTGAAACAGAAACAAAGGTATGATAAATATCCAACCTACATAATCCTCCCGATCATCAATAAAATCCAAATGGCTAAGTCTGGCTACAGATAACATGCACCAATTTATGGTTGTACCAGGAATATGTGAATGATTTACCGACTACAATCCTCTGGATTAAAGCACAAAACTTTCCATTTTCAAAAATCCTTAAAGTATCGTGATGTTTGAGGATTTAGATGCCAATAAATCTTGCATCAAATCCGACCAGAAAAATTTTTAAAAATCGAAAGTAATTCCCTGGGCTAATGCAGTTTGTCCGCTAAAGTTGATGGTATTTGTCTGGCGGCGCATGTAAGCTTTCCAGGCATCCGAGCCTGACTCACGGCCACCGCCGGTATCTTTTTCGCCACCAAAAGCACCACCTATTTCGGCTCCTGAAGTCCCAAGATTTACATTTGCAATTCCACAATCTGAGCCAGTTTCCGACAGGAACTTTTCGGCTTCGACAAGGTTTTCGGTAAAGATACACGACGATAAACCCTGTGGAACCTCATTATTAAGACGGATTGCTTCTTCGATGGTTCTATATTTTATGAGATAAAGCAGGGGTGCAAATGTTTCGTGTTGAACCATTTTGTAATGATTCTCGGCTTCAACTACCGCAGGAAGGACGTAATTTCCGTTGGGATAATTTTCGCCGGTAAGCCTTGTGCCACCGTAAATTAATTTCCCGCCTTCTTTCTGGACTTCTTCGATTGCATAAAGGAAATTGTTAACAGCCGTTCCATCAACCAAAGGCCCAACCAAAGTCTCTTTGTCAATTGGGTCGCCAATCCTGTTGCTGATACTCTTATATGCCGCTACAAGGCGATCTTTCACGTTTTCGTAAACCGATTCGTGAATAATCAGCCTGCGGGTTGAAGTACAACGCTGGCCACAGGTTCCAACAGCGCCAAAAACAACCGATTGAAGCGTCATTTCAAGGTCGGCATGTTGTGAGATGATTACTGCGTTATTTCCACCAAGTTCCAGAATTGTTTTGCCAAGGCGTTTTCCAACAATCGCCGAAACCCTCCTTCCAACTTCGGTTGAACCGGTCACCGAAACAAGCGGGATTCGTTTATCGCCGGCAAAATTATCGCCAAGTACCGACGATTTTGCAATAATCATGTTAAAAACACCTTCAGGAACCTGATTATTCCTGAGTGTTTCGGAAATGATTTTCTGGACGGCAATCGCACAAAGGGGTGTTTTGGAGCTTGGCTTCCAGATGACAACATCGCCGGCAATGGCCGCAAGCATGGCATTCCAGCCCCAAACAGCCACCGGGAAATTAAAGGAAGTAATAATTCCTACAATACCGATGGGATGATATTGGTCGTACATGCGGTGAAATTGCCGCTCCGAGTGCATGGTAGCTCCATTAAGCAAACGCGACTGCCCCACGGCAAACTCACAGATGTCGATCATTTCCTGCACTTCGCCAAGGCCTTCCTCGTAAATCTTGCCCATCTCGAGGGCAACAAGATACCCGAGTTCTTCTTTATGTTTCCGCAATGCCTCGCCAATCTGACGAACGACTTCGCCTCTTTTGGGTGCCGGAACAATCCGCCATTTTAAATATGCTTCCTGGGCTTTAGCCATCAGGTGCTCGTAATCATCCAGCGTGGCATTTTTAACTTTTGCAATAAGCGAGCCATCAATGGGCGAAAACGATGCTGTTTCGTCGCCGTGAGTTTCGAGCCAACCATTACCGGTGCTCGCACCTGCATTTACGGGATCAATCCCTAAATTCCTTAAATCAATCTTCATGTTTGTTAGTATCAATTCTTAGTTAATTTATTATTATTCAATCATATAATCATACCGGTATTCCGATGCCGGCTGAAAAGTTTCTTTAATTGTTCTTGGGCTGATCCATCTGATCAAATTAAATTCACCGCCGGCTTTGTCGTTGGTTCCCGAAGCCCTGGATCCGCCAAATGGTTGTAAACCAACAATTGCACCTGTTGGTTTATCGTTGATGTAGAAATTTCCTGCTGCATATCTCAATTGTTCACAGATATTTGACGCTGCAACCCTGTCGCGCGAAAACACCGCACCAGTCAGGCCGTAAGGCGAAGTAGTGTTGCATAGTCCGATAGTTTCTTCCAGTTTGTTATCGTCGTAAATAAATATCGTTAATATTGGCCCAAAAATCTCCTCAACCATCGTTTTGAATTTTGGATTGCTGGTAACGATAATGGTCGGTTCAACAAAAAAACCTTTGCTTTTGTTTCCATTACCACCAAGAATTATTTCTGCTTCCTCTGATTTTTCAGCAAAATTTATGTAGTTCAGGCAGTTATCAAACGATGCTTCATCAATCACAGCATTTATAAAATTCATCGGGTCGTTAATGTCGCCCATTCTGGCATCTTCACCAATCCTGAGAAGTTCATTTTTAATCTCGGCCCACAACGACACCGGCACATACATTCTCGAAACTGCCGAACATTTCTGTCCCTGAAATTCAAAAGCTCCGCGATAAGCATTTACAGCCACTTCTTTTGCTGTTGCTGATGGATGGATGAACAAAAACAAAATTTTTCCCGCCAGTTTCGCCAACCAATCTTGGATATGATTTATAATGAGGCGAAACCAAAATTTTGATTTATCAGTTTTGATTGGTTTCAAAAACCATTTGAGATTCCCGAATTTTTTTTGATTCATTTTCAGATTAAAATAATTCAGGAAGACCTTGCTCAAAAATCTTTATGAGCGCTTTTAAAAACCTTGTAGGTTTAAAGGGAAAGTCTCATTTAAAGGCGGTTGAAAAGTGCAATGATTTTCAGTGCAGGAAAACTCGAATCAGGGTTGATCGTGGTTGTTCGCTTTGAGAGTAAGAATTTTCCGGATGAGGTTGAGTTGGTGGTTAGTTAATTCATCCAGATAAGGGTTTTCAAAATGGTCCGATCACCAAAGGATACTTTCCCTATGGTAAAACAAATTAACTTACCCTAACATTCTTTAGATTAATCCATTCCATAAATTCAGGGTAAAAGAATCTACCTCTGGAATAGTACACTCATCGAATACATGCCGGCATGTAAGTTTATCTTCCCGTTATTTTGCAGGCTTATTGCTTAAATAAAAGGTGATTTCGCCACCATTTATCAATTCGCTGTGCAAAAGATAATTTCTCCTGATTTCTTTTCCATTGACCAGAACCTTTGAAACATAAACATTTACCGGGCTTTGATTAACCGTCTTAATCCATAAAGTTTTTCCATTATCAAGATGCATGATTGCAGCGTTTATTGCAGGACTTCCAATTGCATAATGGTCGGCACCTGGAATGACGGGATAAAAACCGAGAGCGCTGAAAACATACCAGGCACTCATTTGCCCGGCATCATCATTTCCACACAAACCGTCAACAGAATTGGCATACATGGTTTTCATTATCATCCTAACGCGTTCCTGTGTTTTCCAGGGCTTACCCGTCCAATTATAAAGATAGGGAATGTGATGCCCGGGCTCATTTCCATGAACATAAGCTCCAATTAGCCCATCTCGTGTAATGTCTTCGTTTTTTTCGATGTGTTTATCGTCAAGTTTGGTGGTGAAAATCATGTCGAGATGATTTGCGAATGCAGTTTTCCCGTCCATCATCGAAATCATCTTGTCAATTTCCTGAGGAACGTACAACCCGTAGTTTAAAGCATTTCCTTCAATAAAACCCTGTCCTTCGGTATCTAAAGGGTCAAATTTTTCACGCCATTGACCATTTGCCAACTTTGGACGCATATAGCCAATGACAGAATCATAAACGTTTTTATAATTCTCAGAACGTTTTAAATATTCTTCATAAACCGCAGTATTGTTTGCCTTTTTCGCGATTTGGGCAATGCACCAGTCATCATAGGCAAATTCCAATGTTTTAGAAACAGAGCTGCCACTTTTGTCTTCCGGAACAAAACCCATTTTCATGTAATACTCCAGGCCATCAAAATATTTTACTTTGGAAGTATTGACGCAGGCATTTAGTGCCTGGTTGATATCAACATCTGTTGTTCCTTTAACAATGGCATCTGCAATTACCGAAACCGAATGATATCCAATCATACACCAGTTTTCGTTGGAATAATGGCTCCAGACGGGAAGCATTTTATGAACGCTCTGGTCGTGGTGGGCAATCATTGATTTTATCATATCATTGTTTCGTTCCGGTTGTATGATATTGAACAAAGGATGCAAGGCACGGTAAGTATCCCAAAGCGAAAAAATGGTGTAGTTGGTGAATCCTTCTGACTGATGGATGTTCTGATCGAGTCCGCGGTAAAAACCATCTACATCTTCATACAAAACCGGACTTAACATGGTGTGATATAATGCGGTGTAAAAAATTACTTTTTCGTCTCTTGTTTGTGTCTCGACAATAATCTTGGATAACTCGCGGTTCCATTTTTCCTGGCTTTCATTTTTCGTTTTATCAAAATCCCAGTGGGGTATTTCAACGTTTAGGTTTCGCATCGCTCCCTT
Organism: uncultured Bacteroidota bacterium; assembly: GCA_903944895.1. Taxonomy (GTDB): domain Bacteria; phylum Bacteroidota; class Bacteroidia; order Bacteroidales; family 4484-276; genus CAJATL01. The sequence continues at coordinate 51,190 of CAJATL010000247.1, read as the reverse complement.
GGTACTAACGGAAGACAACGCGAATTTAATTTTAATCTTCTCTTTCTCCACGGTCTTAAAATTGAAGTAGGCTCTGATATTTTTCCCGGCCATTTCGGGGAAGTTTTCTGCCTCATTAAACCTACGGTAAAAGCTTCTGTAGGAGCTTGTGTCGTATTTTTGATGACCGTAGGAAATGAAGGGTTTTGAGAATTTCATGGCAAAATACACAACCCGGGTTCTCGCCCAACCGTTGGTTTGCCGGTATCCGGTAATTGTTGAATCGTTTTCGACTCTTATAAAAACCCAGACATTTTTATCGTTATGATTGTAAATATTGTACATCAAATCCAACAGAATGTGGGAGCTGTCAGATTTTGGAAAAGTGTACTGGTGAAATCCTACCCTTTCTGTCGCGGTAAGTTCAGCTGTGATATTGTAGTCGTCTAATTTAACTTTATAATATGCCGGTTGAGAAATCTCTGTTTTGTGTGAATATTTTGAGTTGAAGCCGTTTTCGGTTTTGGTTGATTCTCCTGGTTTAAGTTCTAATTTCCCGAGGGTGGGCATAATCAAAAAATCACCAAGGTCGGAGTGGCCTGTCCCGCTGAAGTGTGTGTGACTAAAGCCGAAAATAACGGAATCGTTGTATTGATAGCCTGAACAGTACTGATAAGCTTCGGGATTATATTTCTTATTTTTAAACATCATCAGATAGTTGGTTTCAGGGCTTAATTGAACCATCCCAAAAGGGGCAGATGCTCCCGGAAAAGTATGCCCCATTTTTTTGGTTCCAATCATTGGGTTCACAAACTCAATAAGGTTTTGAACCTCTATTGTTCCTGACTTTGGTTGATTGTCAGTTCTTGTCTGACCAAAACAAAATTCTGATGCTAAAAGAAATAAGAGTAAAAGTTTCATTTTCATTTTTTTAAAATTTTCACATTGATATTAAATTTCATCTGCCGGAGTTTGTTTTCTCAGAAATGTTCCCTGCTCCATTTTTGGATTTATTCACCGATTTCAAAGTATCCAACAATTCTGTGTTTACACTATTTAGAAATCTATTTTTAAGAAGGAATACGCACTATTTAATTGGTTCTTCGGGTGCCGGCACATATCCCTGTTCGATAAAGGAAATAAAACACAACAATGCGCCCCAGTGATAAAACTTGTCGCTGTCTTTTACATCATCGCCAGAACCGTTATCAGCATTGAAGTTTTCAAAGATATACCTGTCGGTTTCCCATGATTTTAATATCAGCTCCTGTGATTTTTTGCAAAGGTCGGCTCTAGGTACTTTCAGATCATATTCCCGCAGGCAGAGATACACCAGAAAATTAACTGGTGCCCATATTCTGCCCCTCCAGTAGGTATTATCTTTATAAGCGGAATCGTTTCGGGGTGTGACGGGAATAATGTAGTCGCCCCAGAAATCCTCCTTGTTATAAAAATGTTCATTCATCATCCGGTCAACTTGCTGCCTGCTGGGAAGGCCGGTGAACATTGGATAAAAACAGGTTGGTGATAGCCGTTCGCTAAATTGTTGGGTGTCGGTCCGGCGGTTGAGATAAATTCCTTTTTCTTCAGACCAAAGCGTTTCCAGTTTCGTTTTGTAAATCTTTGCGCGTTCACGAAGGATTTTTTCTTCACTATCTTTACCGAGAACCGCGGCAATGTCCGCCAGGGCTTCACAATCGAGGATATAAAAACTGGATAAACCCACGTCAATCAATTCCTGTTTGCCAGTGATTGAATCATACGGCATGTTGTCATACATTTGAGAATTGTCCATTCCAGACTCCAGTTTTGGTCCCTGAAAGTTTCCGACACCAAAAGTATCAAGCCAATGGTCGATTGTATGTGGGTACGAATTGCTGCCCCAGCAAAACAGGCTATCGGTCTGGCGAGCTTTCAGCCACCATTGGTTCCAACTATAAAGGTCATCAAAAACCAACTCAAGCAGCCACTTTTCCTGGTATTTCCTGTATAATTCACGTATCACAAACGAACCGACCGGTGGTTGCGACCTGTCTTTCCCACGCACACCTTTGCCGGTAACAAACTGCGGTACAAATTCCAAATCCTTTTTTTCTTTGATTATCTCAACAGCATTGGCATAAGCAAGTTCTTTTGAGTCGAGCGAGTGCATGTAAGCAGCGAATAAATTGTCCCATACAAAAAGGATGTATCCTCCCTGGCCAGTGCTCCACAAGCGGCTAACGGGGGTTATCACCCTGTCGTTGAGCGGGTCGTAAATTACATCCCAGGCAACAGCATTATGTTGTGCTTCGTAAAGATTCGAAAGTGTACCGAATGAATTTTTTATCTCCAAAAATGCTTCATGATTTTCAGTTATAATCTTTATGATTTCATCTTTCTCTCTTTCTTTTCCACTGGAAATGAATATTTCACCAGATAATGGAATCTCCAAAAAGCCATCCTTTGGGGCATTGCCGGATGCAGAAATAAATACCGGATATTTTTTATTACCGATTTCAGCCTCAAAACCATTCCCGGTTTTGCTTACGGTGCCTGGTTTTTTCCAAAGTATCGAAACATCAACAAAAAGTGTTACCGAATCCGATGGTTTTTCAGGTTCAATCCAAACTACAAGTTCATTTTCACGAGTTGCCGTCTGAATTTTGATTTTGCTACCTCTCCATTCAAGGGTAAGGCCAGTGTAAGCCCCATCATTGGTATGATCACCCACCCAAATTCTTTCACAGCCGGGTTTGCGCCGACCTATCAGCGCTTCTTTAAGTGTATCGCCGCTTGTGAGGTCTTTCATCATCAAATTTATGGAAAGGCCTTCGGGTAACAAAACATGGGAAAGAACACTCCTGGTATTCCATGTGTTCCAACCGTTTGCCAATTTTTTTTTGATAGCCAGGTATTCCTGTTCAGGTGTCGAAATTTTGCTTTCGCCACAGGACAACAATAAAAATAAAATCACCACTGAAGTACATAAAATGCGCGCAAACCTGATTTTCATAAAAATTATAATTTAATAAAATTCAACCTATTACCACAATTTCTCCATTTCTTCAAGGCTTTTCCCTTTTGTTTCGGGAACCATTTTCCACATAAACCAGGCTGCCAGTATTCCCATCACTCCATAAATCCAATAAGCAAAACCATGATTAAACTTTTCGATGAGCCAGGATGACTTATCGAGAATTGGGAAGGTGGACGAAATAAGATAATTGGAAATCCACTGTGCGGCAACAGCCACAGCCATTGCTTTTCCACGGATGCGGTTCGGGAAAATTTCGGACAACAGCACCCAGGTAACCGGCCCCCACGAAACAGCAAAGCAGGCAACATATCCCAGCATAAAAATGAGCGCTGCCAATCCCAGTGTTTTGAAGTAGAAGGTAAATCCCAACGCAAACATAAACACCGCCATACCCAGCGCTCCGATAATCTGAAGTGGTTTTCGTCCAAGTTTATCCACGGTCATAATGGCTACAACGGTGAAAGTAAGATTAATGGCACCCACGATGATGGTTTGCAGCAAAGCGTAATTTGTGCCCGAACCCATGTTTCTGAAAATTTCGGGGGCATAGTACAAAACCACGTTTATGCCAACAAACTGTTGAAAAACAGACAGTAATATCCCAATGATAATTACCACAAATCCATAGGAAAACAGCTTTCCTGAGCGGCTGACAACGGTATCCCGGATTTCGGCCAGGATGACCTGCGCTTTTTCGGCACCATTAATTTTTTGAAGTACCCACAAGGCCTTGTCGGGACGGTTTTTTATTACCAGATAACGGGGCGTTTCGGGAACAAAAAACAACATTACCAAAAACATTAATGCAGGTACAATTTCAGAAGCAAACATCCATCGCCAGCCAATGGCGTTTATCCATTCATCAGTACCCTGAAGAGCGATGATATAATTTACGAAATACACCACCAACATCCCAAAAATAATGGCAAACTGGTTCCATGAAACCAATTTCCCCCGAATTTCAGGTGGGGAAATTTCGGCAATGTACATGGGCGAAAGCAGGGAGGCCAGTCCTACACCAATACCGCCGATAATGCGGTAAATCACAAAATGAATCAGGAAAGTGTGATCGCCTTCACCTACCAGCCTGAAACCCATTTCGGGTATTGCCGAGCCTATCGCAGAGATCAGGAATAAAACCGCTGCTAATATTAACCCTTTTTTTCTTCCGAGGTGCAGACTTACGAGCCCGCCGGAAAAGCCACCGATAATACAACCGATTAAAGCGCTTGAAACCACAAATCCCAAACGTGAGTTGGCGGCTGTTTCCTGCAATCCTAAAGGAGTGATAAAAAAGTTTTCCAGGGCAGATACTGTGCCTGAAATGACGGCTGTATCATAGCCGAAAAGTAAGCCTCCAAGAGTCGCCACAAGGGTAAGCGAAATTACATAAAGCCTTTTTTTTGCTTCCATGATTCGTGTTTTAAATATACCTGCTGATCATTTGTTCTAAAAATTCCTGTTTGCCGCTTATCATCTTAGGTTCGCCTCCGTTTTGAGCAATGCCGTACAAATCTTTTAACGTGAGTTTGCCCTCCTCAAATAATTTTCCATCATTGGCCTGGAAGGAAGAATAGCGTTTTTGCCTCAGTTTCAGATAATCGGATTCCTGAAGGATTTTGTCGGCAATAATCAATGCCCTGGCAAAAGCATCCATGCCTGAGATGTGTGCGATAAAAAGATCTTCGTAGTCGGTGCTGTTTCGCCTCAGCTTTGCATCAAAATTGATCCCACCATTGGTAAAACCACCAGCCTGAATGATTTCGAGCATTGCTTCGGTAACTTCAAAAATATTTGTAGGAAATTCATCGGTATCCCAACCGTTCTGATAATCGCCTTTGTTGGCATCAATGGAGCCAAGCAATCCTGCATCAGCAGCCATGCGCAGTTCGTGGGCAAAACTGTGACCAGCAAGAGTGGCGTGGTTAACCTCGATATTTAGTTTAAAATCGTTTTGCAAGTTGAATTTGTTCAAAAATCCAATCACCGTTTGAGTATCAAAATCATACTGGTGTTTTGTGGGTTCCATCGGCTTTGGTTCGATAAGGAAAGTTCCGTTAAAACCTTTTCTTCTCCCGTGATCTCTGGCCATCGAAAGAAAAATTCCGAGGTGTTCGATCTCTTTTTTTGTATTTGTATTGTGCAGCGACAAATAGCCTTCGCGGCCGCCCCAGAAAACATAGTTTGAACCTCCAAGTTCGATGGTTGCTTCGATGGCATTTTTGATTTGAACTGCAGCATTGGCAACTACTAAAAAATCAGGATTTGTAGCCGCGCCATTCATATAACGCGGATTTGAAAAGACGTTGGCAGTACCCCAGAGCAATTTCACTCCTGTTTCTTCCTGCCTTTTTTTTGCTATCGGAATGATTTGTCCGAGCCGTTTTTCGATTTCAAAAACACTTCCATCGCCAACAAGGTCGGTGTCGTGGAAACAATAAAACGGGATACCCGTTTTTGTGATGAACTCAAAAGCAGCATCGAGCCGGTTTTTGGCCTTGTCCAAAGGATCTGCCGGCAAATCCCAAGGAAATTTTCTTGTTCCCGGGCCAAAAGGATCACCACCTTCACCGCAGAATGAATGCCAGTAAGCAACGGCAAAACGAAGATACGCTTTCAAAGTTTTGTTGCCGACCATCCGGTCTTCATCATACCATCTGAATGCCAGCGGATTCTTTGAATCCGGACCTTCATACTTTATCTTTTTAATATCTTTAAAATATTCCATAATTATGTTGATTTTAGTTTTTTACAATCCCAAAAAATCCGGTTAAAACTCAATCTTTAATTCCTGTCCGGAATAAATGATTTCCCTGTCAGGCTTTTTGGTGACTTTTTCGCCCGTGCCATGCTCATTGCCAACAATTACCACATCAAATTTTCTATTGGTTAACATTCCGGGGAATTTTCCCTCTCGTTTACCGATAGTAAGGATTTTCTCCTGATCATTCCAGCTAAAAGCAATGGTGACGAAGGTTCCTTTTTCGTAATTGTAATTATCGTTTTCATCTTCGTAAAGCACAAAACTAGCATCTGAACCCGGATAAATCCTAAGCTCGATGGGATCTTCAGGAATTTCGGTGGAGTATTGTTTAAAAGGCCCCATTGGGATGATGGAACCGGCTTTCACATAAATTGGCATAATATCCAACGGCGTTGGTCGCCAGGTTTTTTCTCCACCGGCAAGTTTTTCGCCAGTCCAGAAGTCGTACCATTCCGAGCCCGCAGGAAGATAGGTTTCGAAACCTTTCACTTCGCGGGTGGTGAGTCCGCTGGCCGGGAAATACTGTTCCTCAGTAACCGGTGTTACCATCATAGCAGGTCCAAACAAATACTGGTTGCTAATTTGTAAAACATTTGGATCATTTCCGAAATCCATTGCCAGTCCGCGCATCATGGTGTAACCCTGGTTTGTTACTCTCCAGGCAGTTGAATAAATATAAGGTAAAAGCCGGTAGCGAAGATTATCAAATTTTAGCAACGATTCATAAGTGATGGAGCCAGGCTCTCCAAACTGCCACGCCTCTCGCGGAGAATGGGTTCCATGCGAGCGGAAAATAGGGCAAAATGCGCCAAACTGAAACCAGCGGACGTACAACTCCCGGTAGGCCGGTTCTTTGCTGCTTTTATAATTTCCTTCTCCGTAACCTCTGTCGTGGCCATTCATAAAAAATGCTCCGATATCCATGGTCCAGTAAGGCATTCCTGCCATCGAAAAGTTAAGCCCTGCCGAAATCTGTCTTCTGTAAATGTCCCAGGTTGCATTAATATCACCCGACCAGGTAACTGCTGCATACCTTTGCTGGCCGGCAAATCCGGAGCGGGTTAAGATAAAAACTCTTTTTTCAGGTATATCCCGCCGCCAGTTTTCGTAAACACCCTTCGTGGTGACTAATGAATACGGGTTTAAATATCTTGACATCGTTCCGATTTGTGTTTTACCAAACTTTTTAATCCACTTTTCGGAAACTTCGTAGGTGTGCTGGTCGTTCATTTCAGGCTCGGTGGCATCCATCCATAAAGCATCTACACCCTGTTTCATCAAACCTTTGCGGATGTATTTCCAGTAAATATCCCTGGCTTCCTGACTGTAGGCATCATACAAGAAGCCTGTAGTCCAGGTTTCAGGAGGAAGTAAATGTCCTTTTTGGTTTAATTCGGCAAAAATTTCTGTTTCTTTTCCAACAATAGGCCAAATGGAAATCATGTAGTGCATGTTGTATTTCTCATGAATCTCTTTGATTGTTCCTGCCGGATCAGAATATGTGGACGGATGAAACTGCATCGAACTCCAGCTATCTTTAGCGCTTTGCCTGCTTTTTTCGACATCAACCGAATCGAAAAGCGCCCAATATCGCCAGTCCTGAACGATGTTGTCGATGGGGATTTTGCGATCCCTGTATTCTTTAGCTACACCCAGAATTTCCTTGTCGTATTTATATCTTTCTTTGCTTTGCCAATATCCGAAAGCCCACTTTCCAAACATAGGCGCTTGTCCGGTCAGGTCGCGATAACCGGCAATCACATCATCCATGTTTTTTCCAGCAATAAAATAATAGTCAACCTGATCGGCAACTTCCGACCAGAAAGATGCACCGGTACTATCATCCTTAAAGATGGTTTTTGAATAATTATCCCAAAGAATACCATAATTCCGGGTAGAAATGACAAAGGGACTTACCGCATGAACATTTGTCTGAACCAGGGTAACCTCTTTGCCCCGCCAGTTCATGATTCCATCCTGATGCTGGCCAAGTCCGTAAAGCGCCTCATCGCTGTTAAGTATAAACGACTGCAGGATATTATAACAAGTCTCATTGGCGACTGTGTCCATTTTACATTTTGAGGATTTTTCGGCAAGGATTGTCCTTTTGTCCTTCTCTTTAAAATGACAGGTTCCACTCTTTTTTTCGATAAGAATTAACAATGAATCGCTTTCTATTTCAATGGATTCTGAAGTTTCCCGGATGCTAATTTCAACTTGTTCTTTTATTTTAGAGATAATCAGACTTCCTCTTTTTGACCATTCGGTGGTTGGCGCATGAGTTACGCGAACAATTTTGGGGGTAAAGAATTTGATTTTCAGATTTTCGTTCTTTCCCCGAAAAATGACACCGCTTGCGATTTTTTCGGTTGTGTTTTCTTGTTTGCATGATGATACAAGCACTATAAAAGCCAGTATCATGAGTTTAGTTAAAGTCGTTATGTGCTTCATCGTTGTAAAAATTGTTTTAACATAATCTTTTCCCAATTATAATAAGCGTTTAAAAGTTGTTCCCGGATGATCGGATCAGGTTCAACTTCGCTAATCCTGACAAGGTTTTTAAAACATTCGGAATAATCTTTATAAAATCCTGCCCCAAAAGCCGAAGCTCTTGCTGCGCCAACCGAGCCATCGGTATTAAAAAGTTCGATACTTGTATTTGAAATTGCAGAAAGGGAATTGCAGAAAACTTTACTCAAAAACATGTTTGCATTTCCGGCCCGGATTAATGTTGGCTTCATTGCCATTTGCGCCAAAATTTGAATTCCATAATTGAAAGCAAAAGCAACTCCTTCCTGCACAGCCCTGAAAAGATGTTCGGAGCGATGCGTGTTGAAATCTATGTTGAAAAATGAGGAACCAAGTTGCCTGTTATTTAACATTCGCTCTGCGCCATTCCCAAATGGCAAAAAAAGCAAACCTTCCGAACCAGGCAAAACCTCCAACGCCTTTTTGTTCATGAATTCGAAATCGGCAGCTCCTGTAATTTTGCGGATCCAACTGTTTGAAATTCCTGTTCCGTTGATGCAGAGTAACACTCCAAACCTTGGATCAACAACACTATGGTTAACATGAGCAAAGGTGTTTACCCTGGAGTAAGGATCAGATATAATTTCATCGGTAACTCCATAAACAACTCCGGAAGTACCTGCTGTTGCTGCAATTTCGCCGGGGTTTAGTACATTTAGCGAAAACGCATTATTGGGCTGATCGCCTGCCCTGTAAGTGAGTGGAATACCTTCCGGAAGGGCAAGTTCAAATGCTGCTTCTTTTGATAAATAACCCTGAATGCCAAAAGTCGGGACTAATTCCGGGATCAACGATTTTTCGATTCCCGCGGCTTCCAGGACAAACCCGGCTATGCCACCTGCCTTAAAATCCCAAAGTATCGCTTCGGAAAGACCGGAAGCAGTGGTGTTTATTTCTCCTGTAAGCCGCATTGCCAGGTAATCGCCAGGCAGCATGATTTTATGGATTTTTTCATAAATTTCCGGTTCATGCTCTTTAACCCACAGCAATTTTGAAAGCGTGAAATTTGCAGGCGAATTAAGCAAGTGCGACATACATTTATCTTTTCCGGCAACTGAAAAAATCCGGTCTCCGGTTTCAATAGCCCTGCTGTCGCACCAGATTATGGAAGGTCTGACAGGTAAGTGGTTTTTATCTACAGCTACCAGTCCATGCATTTGGTAAGCGATGCCAACAGCGGAAATGTCCCTGGCCGAAATATTGCCTGCCGACAAAACTTTCAGGATGGCCAGCTTTGTGTTTTCCCACCAGGTTGTGGGATCCTGCTCGGCCCAACCAGCCTTTGGCGCGATGATTGCCATGGCCTGTTCCGGAGAATAGGCCGAACCTAAACATTTGCCGGAATCAACATCCAGCACCGAAACTTTTACCGATGAACTACCCAAATCAATTCCTAAAGTGTACATACCATGATTTTTGATTTTAGATTATTGATTTTTGTTTTTTGATTTTGAAAAAGTGAACCAGTCTATCGAAAACATTTGTTCGTCTTCGCCATAAAAATGCAGCCAAAGCGCATGAACCCCGCTAGCACGTTGAATAGGAAAAGTCAGGTCCTGCCATTGTTCACCATTCCCTGGTTGTATTTCTAAAATACCAAGCCTGGTATGCCAGGGCTTATCAAGTGAAACCACTATTTTTCCACCTTTCGGTCCGGCGGAAATCCTGAAGGTAACGCTATCAACTCCATCACCAAAATTGATGTATTTGTAGCCTGCCTTGTCGCCGCTGTGAATTTTGGTTAATTCTTCATTTTGATATCCAAGCTGCTCAATCCTGATGTTGCCGTTGAGAATACAAGCCCGCCCGGCATCAATAAGTACTGTTGCATCTAAAGGCTCAGCGGCACCCTGGGAAGTCATTTCCACTTCCGGGATTGACCCATCTTCCAGTATTTCGATGGGTTCAACACAGGCTTTGCGCATGGTGTTGCAACCATGAGTTGAGCGATGGTAAAAAACATACCATTGCCCTCTAAATTCGGCAATTGAACCGTGGTTGTTCCAGTTTCCGGGATTACAATGGTTGTTATCAATTATCACACCTCCATATTTGTAGGGGCCAAACGGTGACAATGCCGTGGCATAGCCGATGCATGTTGGAATGTCGGCGCGGGAAAGATCGGCAAAAACAATGTAATAAAGCCCATTGATTTTGGTCATAAAAGCGCCTTCGTGAAAATGGTGTTCACCTTCGGTGATGATGCTGTCCCTCACCGAATTTAAATCCAGTTCTTTCATGTTTGGTTTCAATTTACCCATTTTCAATGTAAATTGTCCCCAGAGGTAATAAGCCGTTCCGTCATCGTCAATAAAGGTGGCCGGGTCAATCTGGTTGTAGCCTTTTAGGTTAATACTTGCACCATTTTGAAAAGGACCAGTCGGTTTTGACGCGGTTGCGACACCTTCGGCAAATTCCCTGTCGGGCTGGCAATAGTACAAATACCAGATTCCATCTTTGTATGCTGCATCAGGAGCGTACAACACTTTGTCGTTGTACGGAACGCCATCACCATTTCCTTTTGATGTAAAAATATTTTCGACAAGTCCCCAATTTTTCATGTCCTCGGTGATGAGTAAATAATGCCGGGGTGAACAATAATCGTCACAACTTTCGTCTAATGAACCATAGATGTAAAGTTTTCCATCATTCCAAACTCTGGCTGTTGGGTCAGCAATGTAAACTCCTGGTGGTGAGATTGGATTTTGAGAAAGCATGAATTGTGCATTAAGCAAAGAAAGACAAGACATAAATAAAATTCTGGCACCAAATACTGTTGTTTTCATATCCGGGAAAAATATCGTTATTTCATTACAAATTTAGATTAAATGCCCGTGCCAGTTCATCCAATTGCGCTTTTGTCAATCCATGTGGCACGAAACCTGCAGTTCTGGCAAAGAGGTAAATCCTGGCTGATTTTGTCAAAGTATCAATCACATCGAAACAATCGGCGATATCCTCACCAACGGCTAAAGTGCCATGTTTTTCCCACATCACAACATCATGTTTTTCGAGTTGTTTTATGGTAGCACGGGCTAGTTCGACAGTGCCGGGCAGCAAATACGGCACAACGCCAAGTCCTTTTGGGATAATTACGCGAGCTTCGGGAATCATCGCCCAAAGCGTTTGTGTAAAATGTTCTGCGTTTAAAAACGTGTTTGAGTGCGTTAAAGCAATCAGTTCGGTTGGATGGGTGTGCAAAACCACGCTTTTGCTGTTTCCTTTTGCCATCAAAAAGTTATGAATACTCAGATGTGAGGGTAACTCGGAAGTTGGTTTTACAGGCTTTTCCGAAATGATTTCAAATTTTTTCCCATCCGCAGTAATCCTGATAATTGCACCAAATTCAATTGGTGATTTTGCGACATCGCGCATTCGCTTACCGGTTCCTGTAACATAGAAAATGTTGTTGGCAATTGCAGGAACTTCTTCTGCCAGGTTACAACCGGTTGTTGAAGCAGGCAAATTAAGCAATTCATAATCTGCCAGGTGAGTCAGATTTACAGAAATATTGCCCCCGTTAGCCTCAGCCCAGTTGCGTTGCCAGAGGAAACCTGCAACTTCGGCGATGCGGTGTAATTCGTTTTGGATGTTATTACCGCTTGCTTGTAATTTCTCGTTCATATTGCTGAATCTCAGTTATAAAATCCATTCCAACCGGAACATTATTTTTCAAACAGAAATAATCGAAAACGGCCTGCCAGGGCATTGATTTCAATTCTTCCTGGAGGGCAAGTCTTTCAAAAAGCTGGTTGTTATCTTCATATTTCATCAGCATTTCGATGGGTTCGAGCAAAGCCATCAGCAATGCTTTTTGTGTAGCCCTTGTTCCAATTACATAAGCGCCGATGCGGTTGATAGTAGCATCGAAAAAATCTAAACCGATATGAATACGGTCTAAAGCATTGCAACGGATAATTTCACGGGTCAGGTCGGTAAGGTCATCGTTCAGGATAACAACATGGTCGCTGTCCCATCGGATAGGGCGGCTTACATGCAACATAATTTCCGGAGTAAAGAGCAACAATGAAGAAATTTTATCGGCAACACTTTCGGTTGGATGGAAATGGCCTGTATCCAGAGTTACGATTTTGTTGTTTTTTGCCCCATATCCAAGGTAAAAATCATAAGAACCAACAGTGTAACTTTCCAGCCCGATGCCGAATAGTTTGGCCTCGATGCTATCTTTCATATTCAGGTATCTAATGGCAAATATTTCGTCCAGCGAATCTTTCAATATTGCCCTGTAGCGCAAGCGATTGGCAGGTACCTCTTTCGATCCATCGTGAATCCATAAATTCATCATACAAGGGTTGGCCTGTTGCCTGCCCATTTCTTCGCTGATGGCGCGGCAACGTTTTGTGTGGTCAATCCAGAAATCGCGGATTTCCTTATCAGGATTGGCAAGGGAAAGGTTTCCGCTTTTTGGATGAGAAAAAGAAGTTGAGTTAAAATCCAGCTTTATATTATGAGCTTTTCCCCAATCCATCCAGCTTTGAAAATGAATTGGCTCAACCTCATTTCGATCAACTTTTTTCCCCTGAAAGTCGCCATAAATTGAGTGCAGGCTCAATCGGTGAGTTCCGGGTATCAACATCATGGCTTTGATGATATCCTTTCGTAATTCATCCATTTTTCGTGCCTTCCCAGGATAATTTCCGGTCACCTGTATGCCTCCGGTCAACCCACTGTTGTTATTTTCGAAACCTCCCACATCATCGGCTTGCCAGCAATGGATGGAAATTGAAATATTTTCAAGTACTTTAATCACCATATCAGTATCTACACGAATGGCACTATAACGATCCCGGGCTTGATTGAAATTTTTTGTAATTTTTTCCATTTCAAATTAATTATTGACTAAATTCTTTGTTAGTTATCTCTTTGAATTTTTCAAAAGCAGTGTTCCAAACATCGTTGTTTTCAGGGAAATAAACCAGCGTATCCATGTGCTTCCGAAGCAATGCCCTGCCTTCATCCAGATTTTTAATTTTACTACAGGCGATGAGCTGCCCCAATAAGTTTCCCATTGCGGTGCTTTCGACGAATGTTGGAATAACCGGAAGACCAGTTGCATCCGCGATAAATTTGCATAATAACATGTTATTTATACCTCCACCAGTGATGTAAATTTTATTAATCTGGACAGAAGTTGCTTCCGAAATCTGCTCAAGAATAACTCGGGTTTTCAGTGCCAGACATTCTAATATTCCACGAATCATAGCAGCTTTGTTGTTCGGAGGCTGCTGGCCTGTTACCCTGCAATAATTCATAATTGCCTCAGGCATATCAGGAGGATTAAAGAAACTGGTGTGGTCAGGATTTATGTAATAGGAAAATTGGGGTGCTTCTTTTGCCATAAGCATCAACATTTCATAAGTATATTTATTCTCATCCCAAACTTTACGGCAGCCTTGCAGTAACCAAAGCCCCATCATGTTTTTCAGTAACCTGAAACCTTCGATTCCTCCTTCGTTTGTAATGTTGTAGCGGAAGGTAAGATCATTGATAATGGGTTTTTTGGTTTCAACACCTACCAGCGCCCATGTTCCAGTGCTGATGTATGCCCAGTCGCTACCCGTAGCCGGTATTGCGGCAATGGAAGATGCGGTGTCGTGTGTGGCCGGCGCTATGACCAGGGTTTCAGCGAATGAGTTTTGATTGGTGCTTGTTTTATTTAGCCGCCCGATGATGGTACAGGGTTGAACAATTTGCTGCATGTCAGTTGACTCTATACCTGCCAAAGCAAGGAGTTCGTTTTCCCATGTCATTTTCATGGGATTAAAAAGTTGTGAAGTGGTAGCAAACGTAAACTCCGTAGTCTTGATGCCGGTTAAAAAATAGTTCAAAATGTCAGGAATAAAAAGCAGGCTGGAACCTTTGGCCAAGGTATTGGGACTTCCATTTTTTGCCGCAAATAATTGAAACAATGTGTTAAAAGGAAGGATTTGTACTCCGGTAAGATCATAAATCCGCCGTAAATCAACAATTCTTGAAACCGCTTCCACAGTATTTATGGTCCGGTTGTCGCGATAGCTGAAGGGTAAACCGGAAATAAAGCCATCTTCATTAACGATGGCATAGTCAACTCCCCAGGTGTCAATGCCAATCGTAGTGAGTGGGTTTTTACTTATCTGTCTGGCTTTACCTATTGCGAATAAAATTTCCTCATAAAACCGATAAATATTCCAATGTCGTCCGCCCGACAGATTTAGAATACCTGTCTGGAATCGGTGTATTTCGATAATATCAAGCACTTCACCATTAAAAGTTCCAAGAAGTGCTCTTCCGCTTTCAGCCCCTAAGTCAATAGCTAAATGTGTTGATTGTATCATCCAAAAAAGACAAATATTATTATCAAAAAGTTAAACTAAACTCGAAAAAATATAAACATGATTATTATTCAAAATAATTTAGATTACTATTTACCAATTATTTAAATAATCTTTTTTTCTAAATTAAAAGAATTAATTAAGAGTGTAAAAATAACACATTAATGACAAATACAAAGCATTCAACAAAAAAAAATTTTTTTGAAAATTACAATTTGTACGAAGGAATAATTGCTAAGGCTTACTGATTCAAAACACTCTTGTTGGAATCCATTACAATCTGTCTATATTGTGAAGGACTGGAACCGGTTTTTTCTTTAAAAACTTTTGAAAAATGATAAATTGATTCGAACCCGGTTTCGAAGGCAATGATTTTTACAGGCATATCTGTACCCAGCAGAAGTGATTTTGCTTGGTTAAGTTTAAACTGCATCTGGTATTGTTTTGGTGACATACCCGTAAATTCTTTAAATTTTTTGCGGAAAAGTGCATAACCTATGTTAAGCTCCTGTGCAATTTTAGGAACATCAAGATTTTCGCTCTTATTGCTTTTCATTAGTTCCTTAGCAAGGTTTATCTGATTCATAAACGATCTGCTTTGTTTCGTTTTGTTCTTGATGTTGTATTGAACATGCCCGAAAATTTGTAAAAGGATTCCAACAACAATTTGCTGAAAGCCTGGCTTTTCTTCGATAGAGTAACTCACTGCTATGTCAAACAAATTCTGAATTTCCTGAAACTCTTTAATCATTAGTATAGGCAGCAAATCATTAAAAACACTTCCTTTAACTAACCTGCTTGCTAAATCGCCATCAAAACCAATCCAGTATTCTTTCCATCCCGTTTTTTTTAAAGGCCGGTAGCGATGCCAAACGTTTGGACAAAGTAAGATCATACTACCAGGTGAAAGACTGATTATGCCCATAGTTTCAGATTCAAAAACACCTCTTCCATCGGCAATAAGTAATAATTGGTAACCCGAAAGATACCGCCCCTTTTCCCAGGTGAAATAATGCGTGTTGGGATGACCAATTAATGGATAATTCTCACCTTCCAATACTACTGACGATCCCACATTTTCGATAAAAACCCCCCAACTTGTATCCTCTTCCGAAACAGGAAAGTATTTATAAAAATTAACACGTTCTTTTTTCATAATAGTTTAGCAAATTTTGTAAATAAAATCTTCAACTTTTAAAGATATTTCTAACATTTTAGCTCATTGACAATTATTTACATAAAAATCGCCTAACAGTAATTATGTAAATTTAGGCTGCAAATATAATAAATTTCCTTCATTTTCTACGAATCAAAATAGCCTTTTGATAAACTTAGGGTTCACTTAGGGTAATACTGGACACCCATTATTTTGTGTCGTATTTCCTGCTTAATGTTGTTTGAGAAACTTCCTTTGCATGTGTTTTTCTCGCAGGTCAATTGCTAATAGTTTCGGAGGTACCAATATCATTTGTATTTGTTTCAATGAAGATCATCGCCAGGAAAATAAAAAGTAGGAAAACAGGAAAAAAGTAATAAAAACCATTTATCAACGACAAAAAAATCATTGTAAAAAAGAATGAAAAAATGAACAGATTTTCCCTGATTGCTTTGGCATTATCTGAGTAAATCCTGTAAAACAAATAAAAAAATGCTGTTAATCCAGGAATTCCATAAACGTAAACAATGGATAAGGGATCGCTGTGAAACCACTCTTTGAAATAAATATTTCTTGTATTAGCTTGCATGGACGAAATAAAACCCTTTCCGGTGAGAAAATCGATGCCATCAAAATTTTTTATTTCGTAATACCACGACTTCCATAATAAAAAACGGGAAAACCCGCTGAAATTATCAAAAAGTGTAATTATCATTCCAAAGTATTGGCCCAGAAAGGTATTTTGAAAAGTTTCATAAAGAAAATTGCGCATGAAAATAACTCCGACAAATAAAAGAAAAACTGAGGCCATAATACCCCATCTCAGTTTTGTAAGCAAAAACAGAAATACGGATAATCCAAGGCCAACAATCACAGACCTGACCCCTGTATAAAACAACAAAATAAGCAAAACACCCGATAAATACAGGAATGCCCTTTGTTTTGTCTTTTGAAATTGAAACGCAAAAAACAAAAAAATAAAACCAAAAAAGTATGCGGCAATGTGAGGTAGTCTGAACAATCCATTGTGATAATTCCTAAAAATTTCAAGAAAGTCGAGGGGTTTTCTTTCGTCAAAAAATTCAGAAGTTCCTGATTGGTATTCCTGTTCTTCGACCTGAATCGTTTTTTCGTAGAGTGGTTGGTTTTCTTGCCAGTTATCGGAATTCAAATTAAAAAAAGTAAAAACAAACATCACAAATGAAACTGTCAAAAAAACATATATTGTACTCTTTTTCAACAATTTAATATTATTTTGATAATAAAAATAGGATGCAATGAAGAGCAGGATAAAAAGCAAGTCCGATACATTTTTCTGGTGAAAACCATAGATAAGATTGTTAGCAATGGCCGTAAGAATAAACATGGCTGAAATGATAGCAAAAGGAAGAAATCGCTTTTTTTCGGATGAAATAAACCATAAAAACGGCAGGAATAAAATAGAAACAGGAACAAAAACAGGAATCTTGATGAAGAAATTTACTGACGAGTCTATAAGGAAAGTCAATAATAATGCATAAAACACTATGTTTGGATTATTCAATTTTGATGCAAGTATTATATTTCTGATATTTTTCATAATCTGCCTTTGTGTTTTGTAAAGAAAATGATCTTTTCGAAAAATTTTATCACATTACAAAAATTCTATTTGCTCTTTTTGTCGCTAAATTTCAAAACTAATCCGTAATATGATAAAAGAATAAAACTGAATATTTTTAATACTTTTCGCTGCAATATTACAATTTATTTTCATTTCTATTTATTATTAATGACATGTTTTCTTGCATTAAATTGCTAATTTGAATCACGAAACAGAAATCAAGCTTACAAAAGCAGTTCAAGAGGTTCCCACCCATAAATGTTGTACACCACAAATTTCGAAAAGTGTCTACTGGCAAAAAGTTTCGATATGGAAAATGAGTTTGCCGAGGCTGAAATCACTGCTTTTTTGTGATGCTGAATCGCTAAGTCTTCTTTTATCGCAGGTGTGAAAACACATTTTGCGGAATCGGTTGCCTTTTGAACTCAGGGCCAAGCCAACTCAATTCGAGGGTTTTGTTACCGGAGCATTGAAAGTATTTCACTTCAATTTTATGCCAGCCTTTCGTTATGTTCACGGTGGCTTGCTGTTCGAATGGAAAACTTTTTCTGCCGTCGCTTTCACAAAGTTCCCGGCCATCAATCTTTAACTGGCCTCCATCATCGGCATTCATAAAAAAAGTATAGCTGCCATCCTTATCAATTTTTATCAATCCTTTGAAGGTAATGCCAAACCATTCGTCACGATGGCCGGCAGGAAGTTCAAACGAAGTACAGGTTCCGCTCATTTCCGGTGATTCTTTTTCAAAATCCCATAACGACCTGAAAACACCTTCAAAATAATCAAAAGTCAGTCCTGGTAGGATTTCATCCGATTTCAATGCCAACGGTTCTGCAGCTTTTCTGAGCTCACGGGAAACAATATAACCCGGCACCAATCCGGGGCTAAAGGAACGTACCGTTAAATTTGTTGTCGATTTTATCCTGAAGGCCTTCCGGTATTTCTCTGATTGGACGGTAGGAATGGAAAGGTCGGTAGTGAAATAAATATCTGCATCTTTCGATTCAGAGGCAAGTTCGATTTCGAGGGAATCCAGGAAATCGGTCTGGTTTCCGACGATGTATGAAATCCCTGTCGCCTGTTCAGGGATGAGTGTAACAGGGCGGTCTTCGGTAGGAAACCCAAAGGTTTTATTTGGATTGGCTGACATTTTTAATTCGAGATTTCCACCATTTAAAATGTCGTTGTGGGTAATGAAAGAATGAGTGAAATTTTCATTATTAAATTTCGCTGAGGCGATGTACTTGTTCTCAACTGAATTGTTTTCTGCTTTGATAATGAATTTTTTACCATTGTCGGGATGTAGGGTTATTTTGCTGAATAACGGGCTGCCCAGCACATACTGCTGTTGCCCCGGACAAACCGGATAAAAACCCATGGCACTCATCACGTACCACGCCGACATCTGGCCGCAATCCTCGTTGCCACATAATCCGTCTGATGCAGGCGAATACATTTCATCCATAATTTGCCGTACATATTTTTGGGTTTTCCATGGCTGTCCGGCATACGCAAACAAATAAACGATATGATGGCTGGGTTCGTTGCCATGCGCATATTGCCCGATTAAACCGGTTACATCGGTATCTTCTTCAAGTTTTTCGGTAAGCGGTGTGGTAAAAAGTGCATCGAGCCAGGCGGTGAACTTATCTTCGCCACCCATCAAATTTATCAGCCCGCCCACATCTTGCGGAACATATAAATATTGATAGGAGTTTCCTTCGGTATAAACATAATTCACTTTTTGTGGATCGAACGGCGAAATCCACTGTCTGTCGGAGCTGCGTCCCCGCATGAAACCGGTTTGCCTATCAAAAACATTTTTATAGAATTGTGCCCGCCGGATGTAATTTTCATAATCATCAGTTTTTCCCAGGGCTTTGGCAAATTGTGCGATACACCAGTCGTCGTAAGCATATTCCAGGGTTTTTGATACCGACTGACTGCTTTTGTCGGCTGGCACAAAACCCTGTTCCCGGTAATAGGTAAGTCCCCGCTTATCAACATTTGAACTGTGTTTCATGGCTTCCCAGGCGAGTTCAGTATTAAAATTATTAATCCCTTTCAGATAAGCATCGGCAATCACTGACACTGCGTGGTACCCGATCATGCAGCGTGTGTCATTGGAGGCAAGTTCCCACATGGGCAATTCCCCCGATTCTCTGTATTTTTCAATCAATGTTCTTACAAAGTCATTGGTTTTTTCAGGTTCCAGAATGGTCATCAGCGGATGCAGGGTTCTGTATGTATCCCACAACGAAAACACCGTATAATACCCGAAATCATTGGCAATATGAATTTTTTTATCCATTCCCCGGTAGGAGCCATCCACATCCTGATAAAGATTTGGACTGAGACAGGAATGATACAGCGCCGTATAAAAATTTACTTTTTGAGCATCGCTTCCGCCTTCCACCTCAATTTTTGACAGTGTTTTATTCCATGTTTCATGAGCGGCCTCTGACACTTTTTCAAAATCCCAGCCGGGCAATTCAGCATCGAGGTTTTTGCGTGCTCCTTCGGTGCTTACTGCCGAAATGGCCACTTTAACCAGAATTTTTTCGTAGGTACCAGAATCAAACCGGAAGTAAGCTTTCAGGTTTTTGCCGGAAGCGCTTAAAATATTTTCCTTAACAAGATTGTCGCTTGAAATACCAGACGTTTTAAAAGGTTTCGAAAACCGGGCTACGAAATATATCCTTTTGTCTAACGCCCAATTGGTGGATCTTCGGTAGCCTTCGATTTCAGTCTGGTTAACGATTCGAATTTCCGATTCGATGACAGGATCGCGGTGCTGCAAATCAACAATAATATTGGGCTGGCAATTTCCAGAGAAAGTATAACTGTGAAATCCGACTCTTTTTGTGGCAGTTAGTTTTACATCAACTTGATAATCGGACAGGAAAACCTGGTAAAATCCCGGGGAGGCCTTTTCGTTTTGATGGCTGAACCGGGAGCAATAGCCCGAATCGGGTGAGCTGTCGGCACCATTTTGGAGTTGGATTTTACCGGTGGTGGGCATAAAAAGGATGTCGCCATAGTCGGAAACCCCGGTGCCGCTGAGGTGTGTATGGCTAAAACCGTAAATTACGCTATCGGAATAATGATAGCCTGAGCAGCCATCCCAGCCTGTTAAACGTGTGTCGGGACTAAGTTGCACCATCCCGAAAGGAAGTGTTGCACCCGGGTAAGTATGGCCATGACCACCGGTTCCGATAAACGGATCAACCCATTGACAAACCTCAGTTTCCTGTTTATTTTGGGAGGTTTTGCATGATGAAATGACCAATACAAAAAGGAGGATAATGAAGGCGAAAGAAGCAAAATATGATTTCATATTAAAAGCCGGTTAAGTGAAACATTATTTCCGCAGCATATCGTTTTCCGGATTTCCCGGAAATTTTGCCTTAGGTGATGGCAATGCGGATTGAAGTGTAATTTCAGTTTGCCTGTTTTTTCCTGTAGCCTGCGCAAAAAGAGATGTTTCAGGCAGAATTAAGAATGCAAGGAAAATTGCTACCATCCTCCAAACATTGATTTTCAATTCTAACCAAAACCTGCCAGAGGCTGAAAGCAAAATGGTTTGAGAATTATGACATTTCCTTTTCATAAGCCCATTCTGATTACGTGTTTTAATTTGGAAAAAAAATTCATGCCCTTTTGATTAAAAACCTAACCCTGCCAAAAGCGGGGTTAGGTTTGATCTTTCCTGAACGAAATTTAATTGCTCCTTACTATCCCATTTAATAACGCATTTGACGCTATTCGACGATCATTTTTTTGGTGACAGATTGTGTTCCGGCGAAAACCGTGTAGAAATAAACCCCGGAAGTAAGTACCGAAGCATCAATTACCAACCGATTAGCACCTGCTTTCATGTTTTGAACAGGAATTTCATAAACACATTGTCCGGTCAGGTTGTAAAGTCTTAGTGACACAGGCATTTCATTCCGGATTTCGATAATTATACCGGTAACAGAATTTGCCGGGTTTGGCGTGTTTTGTGAAACCTTGACATCCGAAGACAAACTGTTTTCATCGCTTTTTACACCAACAATCTCACTTTTATCAATGGCTACATGATAAACCTGGTTTAAAACAGGGTCATGTTGTGGATCTGGTAAAAAAACATAAGTACCCGGCCATTGATCTGCCTGATAAATCAGGTGGAACTGATTATTTGGAGAATTCTTTGCCAGAACAGGAAAAACACATTCATCAAAAACATGAATGATATTTTGGTTAAGGTTATGAAACTCTCCCCAGGTAGTTCCCAAATCAGGAGAAGTTCTTGCCCAGAGGCGTTTGTAGTAATTGATAGTATTGTTTGCATCTTCATTTACCGAGGTATAAACAACAGCAATTACGCCATTATCGTCAACAGAGATGGCCGGCTGGGTTGATAAACCAAGCTGATGGTATGTCAAAATCGAATAATCAAAAATATCAATTGTGCCGTTGTTATTGATGTCCTGCATCCATCCGATTAACATTCCTAACGCATCCAGATTTTCAGGCTGCATGGTGCGGTGCGGATTATCAGCTTCCGGAATTTGACCCATACTTTCGTTCCAATAACCAATTCCATCAGTGTATGGCCAAAAATTATAGGTTCCACCAACGGCAAAATGGGCAACCCGGCCAACTCCCCAGGTTACATGGCACATTCCGTTTAAGTCGATAGCAATATCCGCCGAGTTGTCAACGGTATAAAGCGTATCAGTGGTAATGGTAGCATCCCAGTCAAAAAACGGATAAGGATGCTCCCAAACCATAATTTTCTCCCAGGTATCGCCATTATCAACAGATTTCATAATAAACATATCGGCAAACATATCTGCACACAACAGGGCTACAGTATTTCCGCGTGAAGCCAACACATAACTGTCAATGCCGATATCATTATAATAATCTGCACCCATGCCATCCAGGATTACGTCCCGTGGATTCCATGTTTCGCCTCCGTCCATGGTTCTTGAATACAACAATGCAGGCGCCATCCCTTCGTAGGCTACATTGGAACAATAAAAGATATGCATCACCTGGTTGTTTTCGCCTGAAGTTATCATGCGTGGACCAACAGGACTATTCTCGATGGGTGGCGGTCCCTGATAATTTGTTTGCGTCCAGGCACCTGTACCTTTTACAGCCCGCTTAATGATTTCCAATCCTGTGACACCGTTGTGTGAAACGCCAATTTCACCCGCTCCCCAGGCGGCAATATTTGGCCAGCCGCATCTGACATTTTCAATCCGCTGATTTGGCAACTGCCCCCATGATGTTCCATTAAAATAATTGTAACCGGTGCCACGATCAGGAAAACCGGGATCAAGCATTCCCCAGGTACAAACGGCTGAAACAGAACCATCATCCCATGCCCAGATACGGTTACCAAGCATTGTGTTTGTCGGGTAATCGTAAACAGTTTCGGCAATCACTGTCTCATTCAAAAGCATCTCAGCGGATTTGTAAGGCGCAGATAAAAATTTAACATTTTCCATCGGTGGAACCGGGTCGCTGGCAGAATTGCGCTCCCTTACTACAGAAAGGTTTCTTAACTCAATTGGGATAATTGGCTTAAATTGCGAATACCCAATCAGACCAACAGTCATTAGAAGCGCAAATAGTAGTAATTTCTTCATATTATTTAAGATTTTAATTTTTAAAAAGTTTATCTGGTTTAATGAAATTCAAAGTTTTACACTATTGACAAATTACTGGTTAAATAATTTATATTGAAAGAATTAATCATTTTGATTACTCATTTTCTCGTTTCTGTATTTCACCGGAAGGGAGAAAACAATTCATTCAAAATTTAATATTTTTGGACTATCAATTCAGTGTAACATGTTTCACATAAATATCTATTATAATGCTGTTTTTAAATAAATAAAACGCAAAAATAATACTGTATCCTGACGAAGTGTTTATATAAAATGATAATACTTTTAATGGAAATAGAAGAAATGAATTTCTTGCTATAAACAAACAATCAATCGAAATAAAAACCCCATGCTGACCAATCAACACGGGGTTTTATTAAGAATTCCCTTTCGGGTAAGTAATTATTTTACAATAAGCTTTTCGAGACGTACCGAATTTTCGCCAATCAGCCTTAAGAAATAAACTCCGTTTGGTTGTGATGAAAGGTCGAATTGTTGCGAAACGTTCATTTGAGTTTTGTAAATGACCTGTCCCTTAGCGTTTGAAACCACCATTCCAATGGTTTGTTTGCTACCGTTCATGTTGATGTTGAATACTCCGGTTGAAGGATTTGGATAAATCGAAATGCCGGCCATCGGGTTTTCACTCACTGCCAAAGCACCTAATTTCAGGTTGGTAATCATTGATAAACCGTTATCAGCATAAGTGCCATCGTAGTTTGGCATTTGTGGGCTGTAAGTGACAGAAGTTTCAAATTCTTCCCCATTCCTGAAAACTTTGTACATCATGAAATCACCTGTGTTCATTCCGTCGGTTTCAACTGTTGTCATGTCGTTTCCGTAAACAACCAAAGCGAGGTTGCTTCCATCAAATTCAGACATTCCAGTGCAGGTTCCAACTGAGTTGAAAACACCAAGTACATCACCTTCACGTAGGTCTGCTGATGCCTTTGCTGGCAAGGAAACGATGTGAACATCCCCGCTTCTGGTAACATCATTCCAATTGGTAGTATTAATATGTACCGGAGGATTGTTTGCAGCTGACCCGCCTTTTACTTCAAAATCTAAGGTTGTTATGTCATTAAACCTCACGAGGTAGGCAAAGCCAGGCAAAAGTTGATTCAAAGTGTTGATTCCGCCGTTTGGCCAGTAAACATTTCCGTCGAAACTAAAAGCAAATTCGATAGGTTTACCGCCAAAAATCGCCTGGGTTGAAACTGCAGCATTGGAAAGTACGGGAATAATGTGGATACCTGCTGAATAAGTCGCTGTTTTGTTTGTTACAGGAGTGCCATCAAAGAAAAGTTCATCATTGCCTGACATTTTGATTTTGTACCCAAAATTGTTATTCCAGTTGCCAATAGTGTTTAAATTCTGGCCAGGCCAGAAAATACCTTCTTCACCGATGAGAATTACCATATTATCTAATATTTCAGCCAGTAAAGCCTCTATCGAAGATGCACCTTTTGCATTAACATCAACATAAGTCGAAATACCTCCCCATTGATTTGCTGCAGGAATCATAATTTCCTGAGCAATGCTAAGTTTTACATTAACAGATTGGTCGGTGATAACCCCAAGTTCGAAATCAAGCGTGGCTTCATAACTGCCATAAAAAAGTCCTGTTGGATTATAGGTAAATGTAAGAACAACATTGCCACCAGCCGGAATAATTCCATTTGAAGGGTTTACAGCAAGCCATTCGGCCGATTCGGAAGATGTAAATGGCAGATCACAAGTTCCAGGATTTGACACCATTACTTCAGAAGTACCAATAACAGTTCCATAATCGAGATTTTTCTCTATTGGAGTCGGCTCTATAGAAAACAATGGCCCGGTAAGCAGGAAATCCTGAACTAATGAAATATCTCCTACAATGATATTTGAGACCGTCAAATCACAGTAACCGTCGGCTTGCACTGTAGCGGCATATTCTCCAGGTAAAACGCCTAAGGTATAGACCCCATCCAAACCTGTGAAAACCGGATTGTACCCAGCGAAAGTTACTTCAGCATT
The DNA here is from genome assembly GCA_903944895.1 of uncultured Bacteroidota bacterium. Taxonomy (GTDB): domain Bacteria; phylum Bacteroidota; class Bacteroidia; order Bacteroidales; family 4484-276; genus CAJATL01. Next base: position 26,132 of record CAJATL010000247.1, on the reverse strand, counting down.
TGCATGTGGCAAGCCGGTATTGGCATCAGTAACAACACCGTTTACTTCAGATAATACATTAAGTGTAAGGGGTAGCTCAACCTGCCCGACATCAGGATCAGAATTAAAAGTAAGCGTAGCCTGGTAAGTACCTTGCGTTAATATGGTTGCATCAAAGGCCAGTGTTATAACCTGACATTCCCCCGGCAGAATTGTTCCGGATGTTTCTGACAGCCCGAAAGCACCTGCCTTATCACCATTGATGATGAAATAACAGGAAGGTTTTTGTGCACCAAAAATGTCCAAATGAAACCATCCCCACGATGAGAATCCCCAAATATTTCCAAAATCGTTGTAGGCTATATTATTGCCAATAGGCACGGTGCCGGTTGACCAATACCAAACGGTTGTATTAGTGCCGGTAGCTCCATTGTAAACTGCATACACAGCAATCCAGTAATGCCCTTCATTCAAAACAAGCGGAGTGGCAAGGTCAAGATTCTGAGTTGCAAAATTGATGTCGGATGGAACAATGTCTTCTGTATAGATAAGATTGCCCGGAAGGCCATTATTGTCGGCATAAAACTCGACAGCAAAAGCATCGGGTAAAATCATCTTATCAGAGTAACCTATTGAATAAACATTTTTAATCGTCCAGGTTTCTAATGGAGGTACAATAAAATCGTCGGCTAAAATTGACCTTCCGTCAGGAATTTTTCCTGTGAGATCAACACACTGAAAAGTGTAATATGGTGTAAAGTTGATATTCGAATTATCCCATAAAACTCCACTCTTGGGATCTATAGGATTGATGCGAGAACCGTTAGGGGCAGCTTTAGTAAAATCCTTTAATTTTTCCGCGTTTTTACCATTTATTTCAATTGAAGCGCTCCAATCCATCGGCCCATCTCCATTATTACAAATTGTCATTTCGCGGGTCGAGGTTTCACCTTTGTTTAAGTTTTCTACAATCAATAGTGGGTTAACAACCAGAGTTGGAGAATGAAGTGCGATATTTAAGGTATTGGTAATCGTTGCCGACACTTCCACATCTTCAATTAGGGCAGGGTTGAAACCTGGCGCAGAAGCAGCAAAATCATAATTACCAGGCAGAAGCGGGATTTTGTACGATCCATCTGAAGCAGTGAAAGCAATCTCAGTACCTGTCTGTACCTTTGCGCCAACAATTGGATTGGAAGTCATGGACGAAGTTAAAATACCTGAAATGAACGGCAATTCGTTAAGTGCAATATTTAAGGTATTCGGCACGGTTGCTGACACTTCAACATTTTCGATTATGGAAAGATAAAATCCAGGTGCAGAAGCAGTAACCTCATAAATCCCAGATGGAAGGAAAACCTTGTACGACCCGTCAATTGCTGTAAATGTAATTTCGGTACCTACTTGTATCCTGGCTCCTTCGATTGGACCGAAGGTAGTTGCCGAAGTTACAATACCTGAAACGAAAGGCATTTCGGTAAGGGCAATATTTAAGGTTGACGACACTGTTGATAAAACCTCCACATCTTCGATTAATATAGGATTAAAGCCAGACGCAGTAGCAGCAACATTATAAGTTCCCGCAGTAACCCCCTGGATTTCGTAAAACCCATTAATTGCACTGATTGCAGGAAGGTAAGTACCAGCTTGTATCGTAGCACCACTGATAGGAATGTTTGTAGTAGCCGATTTTACAATGCCTTTAATGCTCGGTTTGAAAAACTCAAACTGGATGTTAGGCCTGTTTCTGGACAGTGCCATTGTTGGTGGATTTACCGTGTTCGACTTCCCAACACGCGCCTTATTGGCTGTTGGGGTTTGTGTGTATCTCCATTGGGAGGCAGGATCTGTTGCGGATGCGTCTTGTGTACGGACTGATACCAAAAGGTTTTGATTTGCATGAAAATCGAAGTCAGCGATATTAATCTCTTTCCAACCGCTTCCAGCAGTAATATTCATATTTGAAATGGTAGCCACGAGCGTCCCGGGATCTGTCCAGGTGACCCCTGAAAGGGTCGTATTTGTAGTTTCCTTCAACCATATTTCAGTAGTGCCAATTGCGTTTGGATCGGCAACTTCATCAGAACGAAACCATCTTAAATGAGTGATTAATCCAAAAGTATTAATTTCACTTGACAGAAACAACATCTGTGAACGCGAATGCGCACTTTCGTCAAGTAAGGGATAGCGGGAAACTGTAGTACCCGCGCCAACGGTAATAGTCTCTGCCCATGAACTTCCAACACTGCTTAGTATAATTAGCAGTAGCAAAATTGATTTTGTAAATTTTGTCATATTTTTTAATGTATTATTGAATCATTAATGCATTGTTTGTTTTACGTATTTTACAATTTAAGAACAACACAATTTATTTGTTCCTTGGATTACTAAGGTCGCTTTTTTATATCATAGGCAAATATTTAAGTTAATAAAAAATAATCATTTCTATTTGTAATGAATTTAATATCAATTACTATTATAAATTGAATTATTAATAATTCAACCATTCTTATTTGACCATGAAGTGAAAAAAATAGCTTTGGGCCATTAATAACATATCAAATCCTACAAAATTATCGATTGTTTGTCCGATTTTGAACAAATAATAAAGCCCAAAACTAATACAGTCTTAGTCGGATATGTTTACACAAAATGATAATACTTTTAATGGAAATAACAGAAATGAAATTCACCACATTCCGTTATTCATCAATCCGGTATAATTCGAGGTTGTTTTTATATTTTCCTGAGAAGAAAATTTTATAAAAGAGTTTAATCGGGCTGCAAAGGAAATTGCCAAGTTTCCAGCTAAATGAATTTAAAATCAATTGTTTGTCTATTTCGAGATACCTTGCTTTTGTCTCCCAATTCTTAATATTCACCAATTGGTTGGCGGCCTGAGATGCGGATAAAATTGCAATATCAAGAATTATCTTTTGTAGCTGGAAATTTTCATACATTATCGAAAATAATCTGGGCATTTCGGATTCAAGAAAAATTATGCCCTGGACAAGTGAAACGCCTTTAATTTTTTCTCTCCAAATGATGTTTTCATGGCTACCATCGGAATTTTCAATCACGGCATTTTCGATAATAAAAGCAGCAGGCTGATTGGTAAATTCAAGGCTGATGCTTTTGATTTTTTGATTGGTTTCCAAATCAAAAACCAGGTGATTATTGCCGGCAATAGCGGGTTTTTTCATCGAAACCGAAGTTCCGTTTTTTGTTTCCAAAGTAATAAGGATTTCATACTTCACATCAAAAGCCTGGTAGCAGGAAAGCCGGAAGTAAAACTGCCCTCGAACGGTATCAAATTTTATATAGTCTTCATTGTCGGTCTTCTTAAGATGAAAGTGTTTCAAAAGCGCCCAGGTCATCTCAACCTCAGTCAGGATATCAGGTTGGTTTGTTTTATCAGGAATCTTGTAATGATTTAGTCCTTTATTAACAAAAGAACTTGCATGGATTAAAATGTCAGTGGAAGGATTATGGGCTAATTCAAAATATTTAATAATTGATAAAATCGTCTTGTCGGGTGAATTTAGGACGGAGGTGAACTGGAGAAATAATCGTGGGTAATTTCGGGAATAATATTCTGATTTCACAACATGATCGAGCCAAAGGAGGTTGCATTTTGCTGGCGAAAACCTGTTTCTTTTTGCAAGAGAAGATGCCACGGCATCAGGGTGACGAAGGGTTATAATAAATTTTGGAACGATTTCCAATTCGTTGAATACTTCAAGATAAAGTGGCAAAAGAATGCAGATTCGTGGATCTTTTAGTAAAATCTTGTCATTTCCGGCAAATTGGTCAACAAGAATTTCAGTCAGATGTTTACGTTCCTTTTCAAACTGTGAGGATTTGTACCAGTAAACTGGCAGAAGGTAGGTTGAATACCAGTTTAAATAGAGTTTATTAAGCATTGATTCATTAAAATCAAGTATCTGCTCATTTTCGAAAACTCCCTTTTGGTTATCATCTGAGGCAGGCAAAACATCTTTACCAGTATAATAACCGAGCAGATTCATCAACCCTGCAATTGTTGAGGTTCCGCTGCGATGCATACCAAGAATAACTAATGCTGTTTTCATGTTTGATTGTCCTGCAATTCATATTTTCTAACCCAGGGATGTCTCTTAAAAATTTCCTGGCGCCTTGCCTGATAACTTACATGCCCAGCTTCCCTGAGCATTGAATTATCATGAACACGGTACCTGGCTGCAACTTTAGAAACACTGATTCCAAAAAGTCCATGTTCGATAAACCGCAACCATAAATCATAATCTTCCCAGCCAGTTATTTGGAATGTTGTATCATAACCACCAACTTTTGACCATGCAGCCTTACTGATCATTGCCATGGCATCTATGTAATTGCCTTCGGCCAACCTTTCGGGCAACCAGGGTCTGAATCCAAGTTTTTGTGTGTAATAGGTTTCAAGAATATATTTTTTATCTATACCAAAAACTTCCAATTGTGGATAAGCCACCGAAGCCCCCGAATTTTCGATATGTTTCAAACAAAGCGAAAGGCAATGGGGTAGCAATTCGTTGTCAGCATCAAGTGGCATGACATATTGTGTCTGAATAAAATCAAACGCTGCATTACGGGTAGAAGCGAGTTTTGAATTGGTTACATTTTTCAGGATTGCGCAATTGTTGAACCGCTGATGGTTTTTATCAATCCATAGCGAAACAACTTCTAATGAAGCGTCGGTTGAACAATCATCTGCAATTATCAGATCAATGTCTTTCAGGTTTTGAGCTTTTACCGATTCAAGGGCAGCTAGTACAAAATTTTCATAGTTATAAAGAGGAATAATAACTCCCACTTTGGAGTATCGGTTTTTCCTGTATTCCCTAACTACTTCATAATCTGGAATAATTGGAAAACGTGGTAACTGCTCAGTGCTTTGATGAAACAATTTATCACGCATTACAATTGCCTGTAAACGCTGCTTTCTGTGATTGATCAGAATAGTATCGGCTTCACCTATTTTTGTTAACAATTCGTAGGTAATATTGATTCGTTCTTCGGTGCTAAAATACCATAAAACCTGATTAAAAGCCTGGTGGCCGATGCGTTTACGAAGTTCCTCATCAACAATAAGTTTTCTGAGACAATCGTACCATTCATCAGCATCAGAAGCAAGAAAACCATTAAAACCATCAACGATAACAGCGCGATAAGGTTCTGTTGGAGAAGCAATAGTCGGAATTTGAAGCAAGGCAGACTCGAAATATTTTAGCTCACTTTTAGCTTCGCAAAAAGGAATAATTTCCAAAGGTGCGATATTTATATCAAATCGGGCAATTTCCTCCTGAAGTTGTTTTACCGGAACCATATCACGGAATTCGATTCGGTGGCGCATTGGTTTGAGCATCTCAAACTCATCAATAAGCAAAGCCTCACCAAAAACTGTGATCAAGGTATTAGGAAATTCGTTAAGTATTCTTATCAATGCAGGTAATGCTACCCGAAAATCTTTCTGGTGTGTGCGGGTACCACCGGCATATCCAATCCTTAGGAATTTGTCGCTGATGGGTTTATTTCGGAAAAGTGATACCGATTTCATCAACATTTGGTCATCATAACCGTTTGGAAGGACATAGGCGGCTCTGCCGGTTTTTTGTGCAGCTCTTGAAAGATAATCCGTCGGACATGTAATAATATCACAGGTTTCGCTGGCCTGCCTGATATTAGAATACATTTTTTTTACATCACCTTTCTCAAGCCCCATACTTCGTATTCCATCAATGATTTCAGGCCTTGCCATTTCAGGATCAAACATAAAATCATCCAGGTCGTAAATTATTTTGATTTTGTTATTCCTGGCTTGTTGGATAATCCTCCTAAGATTTTCGGACATTTCAGTGCGCCAGATAATTAAAAGCGTGCACCTGTTCAACATGCTGCTATTTGAATAAACGCTATCTGGTTTAAACCAAAAGGCATGAAACCCTAAGTTTCTATAGGATTCCACATACCTTTCTACTCTGTAATAGTGTCCTGGAGTCATCCATTCTCCTGAAATAAAAATCACGCTTTTCCTATGTCTTATTTTTATCGAAACAATTAACGCATAATGAATTTTGTAACCTAAGCGTTTCATCCCGTACCACATTGGTTCTATCCACCTGTCAAAGTAGTAGTGAGGAAGTATTTTTTTCAGAATTTTTACCAGTGAAAACTTTAGTCCTAGTAATAATCGTTGTGTTTTATTGTATTGTTCCATTTATTTCGCAGTATAAGTACCGATAACTGTGATTGGATCGCCAAAGGCAGCAATTTTGCCCTTTCTTAGCAACATTGCTTTGGTACAATGTTCCTGAATTGTTTTCATGTCGTGTGAAATGAAAATGATAGTCCGGCCAGCCTGTTTCAGTTTATTCAATTCGTTCAAGCATTTTTCTTTAAAATAGATATCACCAACTGCAAGAACTTCATCCATCAGCAAAATTTCCTTGTTGGCAAAAATGGCTATCGAAAATGCAAGTCTGACGAACATCCCACTGGAATAGTTCCGTAGTTTTTGATCAATGAATTTTTCAAGTTCTGAAAAAGCCACTATTTCATCAAACTTTCTTTTGATTTCCTTTTTGGTTAATCCCAGAATTATCCCGTTCAAAAAAATATTATCCCTTCCCGAAAGATCGGGTGAAAAACCAACCCCTAACTCAAGAAAAGGAGATATCTCACCATTCGTTATAACTTTTCCCTTGTCGGGAGAATAAATCCCAGCAAGAATTTTGAGTAATGTTGATTTTCCGGTACCGTTCCGGCCTATAATTCCGAAAAAATCACCTTTATTGATCGAAAAAGAAATATCATTCAGGACGGTAAATGTTTCATACGAATTTTGTTTTGCGAAATAGAGCAGCTTTTGCTTAAGTGTATATCTATTGTCGTGTGGGAGCCTGAACGACTTCGAGAGATTTATTACTTCAATTGCAATTTCGCCTTTCATCTGGATTACATTTTTTCGACTAAAAATTTTGAATTGTTTTTTAGAAACAAGATACCGACAATAAGGGCAACAATCAACAGGACCATAAAAATGATGTCATTGTTAATTCTGCCTATGTGCTGGTCAATCAAAACAGACCTTGCTCTCTGAATAATATAGGTCATCGGATTCAAATAGATGAATTTCCGAATATTTTCGGGAAGTATTTCGATAGGATAAATAATAGGAGTTGCGTAAAAAAGAATCTGAATCACCAGCTCCCAAATCTGATCCAGGTCTCTTAACCTTACAAAAACTGATGCTGTAAAAAATGAAAAGGCCAGCGAAATCAAGTATATCTGCAAAACAAAAAACAGAAACATAAGGATGTTGGCAGGGTTTGGGAAAATGTGATAAAAGAAAAACAGGAAAATAAAAAGGATGATTAGGTTAAAAAAGAAAACTATCCCGCTGTGCAACACTGCCGATAAAACAATCTCCCATTTGGGAAGTGCGATTTTTTTGAGAATGTGCGATTTTGTTACCAGGCTTGCCATGCCTTTGGTTGTGGCATCGGAAAACAGTGACCAGAGAATGATGCCCGTAAGCAATCGAATCGGGTAATTGGGAGTGTTGCTGAAATAGGTTGAAAAAACAAAGTTTAATACCAAGAAAATACCCAGTGGCTTTAAAAACACCCATAAAACACCCAGCACTGAACCCTGGTAGCGGAGTTTTATGTCTGTTTTAGCGAGAACCCAAATGGTTTCAAACTGGTGTTGCGTTAGAAACTTTATCATGCCATCATAATTTGTTAAATATTGCTATGTACAATTCAAATAAAAGTCCGTATTCTATTTTTTTTCTGGCGAATCGGGAATTTGTACTGGTGTTTTTGGAACAAATTTGATTTCTTCCCGGGTCACATTTCCATCCCTGGCGATATTAAGTAAAACCGACTGGTAAGGTTCAAAGCACAGTTCGACAGGAAGGCTTTTTCCATTAAAATTAATAGTTACATTTTGAACTATGGTTGAATCCTGGAACGACTGGCCATACTTTAGGGGATATTTTAAAGCTTTACTTGTAGGGTTTGCCAGGAAGATTATTGCCGATTCACCATTTGTGCGACACCAGAACTCCGGTAGGTTTTCTCCCTCAATCAAAGGTTTGCAATTGATTACCTGCATCAATTCTTCTTTTACATTTGGAAGCTGAACAAGCGTTTCGAGCATTTCGTCAAATTCCTCATCTTTGATGAAACCGGCTTCCACGGGTTTGTTTTTCAAACATACCGGCAAGCCTTTTTCCGCAAGTTTAAGGACCGTTTCAAGAGATTCTTTATCCAGGTTTTTAGCGTCAATGTAAAGTGCATTAAATGACAGGTCGTTGATAAGAAGTTTTTTACCAACAACTTCACCCTTTCTCAAAAAGTCAGTGTTTACCCATAGCGGATGGTAACCTTCAAGTTCGGAGTTGAGGTATTCGTAACGCATTTCATAAGTTCCCCAGGCCCATGGCAACTGAAGTTCTTTGGGTAATTCGCCGGCAATCCAGGCATCTTCCAACGGCAAATACACCGCAATATCGGAGTAAGTTTTACCGAAACGCATCTTTTCGGTAACTTTGGTCATGTAATCGTTAAAAGCAGGAATTTCTTCGGTCAGGCTGCCTTTGGTGCCGACATGCACGCTTGCATAAAAATAAATCGTATCAATTCCGATAGGATTAAAAGGCGTACCATGCCAGAAAATCTGATTAACGCCATTGGCAAAAAGGGCATCGGCTACCAATTTAAGGTCGGCAGTTTGTTCTTTCCGGATATTTTCGGCCGGCCAGCCATAAAGACAGGTGAAGGTTTCGGAGGAAACGTAAGGTTTTTTTGAAAGAGCGGCAGCTGAGGCAGGGATTTTTGAAAAATTTGGCTCGTAAAGCATGGCTTCGGTTTCCGGAACATCCACCGAGGCATAAGCTCTGATAAGGTCAGTAGGCGAACCGGAGCATTGCACGCGGCTGATGGAATTTAATTCGTGTGCTTTTTTGTTAAATGGAAGGTAAAATTCGTTCAACACCAAATCGGCTACAAGTTTCATATAATCGTAACGAGGGCCGGAATTATAGCCTGCATAAATACTGTCCATGAAAGGTTTTATATCGTAACCATATTTCTCAACAAACAAGCTATCAAATCCAGTAGTCCAGATGAATTTGGAATCAACTTCCCACGAATCGCAAAATAGTGCCGATTGCGCTCCTTTAAGCGCAGGAGCGATTGCATTTCCCATCACTATGGCGTAGCGTTCAAAAGCTTCCTGGTTCAGATGATCGAGAACGTTTCCTGTGTCGGGGTGCGTCCACGAAAGACGCAAAGGTTGTTTGAAACTGCTGTCGCCCCAAATTTTTGTGCGGTCGGCATCGCTTACAAAAGTGCCTCCAAATGGCCAAAGTGTACCAAAAGTAAAATCGCAGCCAAGTCCCAAACTGTCAGCACAAGTTTTGGCGTAGATTACCATTTCCTGCCATTCCGGGCCAAGCCATTCAAAACGTTCGGCTTCTGGATTACGGTTTACTGGATAAATAAAGGCGATTTCGACTCCTCCAAAATTGTTTTTCTTCAGCCAAACCAATTGGTTTTTGATATCAGCTTTGGTAAATTTTGAAGCATTCCACCACCACCGGGTGTAAGGCTTGCAACTTTTATAGGTTGTAATGTCAGGTCTTTTGTCGGATTTTTCGGGTGTTAGCGTGCAAAACTGAAAAATCATAGCTAATGCGAGACTTGACAACAGGCTGAAAAGTAATTTTCTATTCATTTTAATTTTCCTTTACACTTCATTTAAGTTCAACTTAGATTTATTTTTGAAAGGTACCCATCCTGAATTATATATCCTGCATGAAGAAAAAAATATTTTAGGGCTGGTAAAAAGCACCCCGGCCATGATGCCGGCTTCAGAAAAATGGCTTCGAAAAACCATGCCCATTATTTGTTTTAAAATCATTACCAAAGCAACCGGAAGATACATCGGAAAATGCTTGCTGAAAAACCTAAGATAACTGGAATGAAGATATTTGATGGTTGCCGGATTAAAGGCTGTCTTATTGTATTTATTTCCGGTTGTAACTCCCTGTTTGTGAAACACCAGGCTGCTCAGGCAAGTGAAATTCCCATAGCCGTGAGCCTTTGCTTTGTAACACCAGTCAACATCTTCGTAATAAAGAAAATAAGCCGAATCCATCAGGCCAATTGAGCGAATAAGATTGTTATGAAAAAACATTGAAGCGCCCATTACATAATCGGTGGGTAAAATACCATTGGCCGGGAAGCGCTCAATTTTACTGCCCATTCCGGTAAGTTTGGAAATTCCGGTCAAGGGATTAAAACTGCCGCCAACCGATTGGATGGTTTCACGCCGGTCGAAATCAATGATTTTTGAACCTATAAAAGCAGGGGCTTTTTGATCGTTTTCCAGTAGGTGCCAGGTTTTAACAAGATCGTCAAGGGCGGCATTATCAACAACAGTATCATTATTAAGAAGCCAGATAAAGTCGGGCTTATTGCCGGATAGCACCTTTTGCATGGCAGCATTGTTTGCGCCTGCAAAACCAAGGTTTTGATTGATTTCGATTATTTCAGTTGCTACTTCCGGATGATCTTCAATCCAGTTTTTCAAATGCCGGCGTGAGTCATTCAGGTTGCACATTTCGACAATGGTTATCCCGAAATTTTTTGAGGTAAGCAACAAAAGACTGCCCAGACACTCGATGGTATCCTGCCATGTTTTGTAATTTATAATGATAATTTGGGTAACCATTTTGCCTGCTAATCCCTACTATTAAAATTGCTGATTTTTAGAAATCAAATCATTGTATTTTCATCTATTCGCTTAAGTCCACATGAAAAATATTAAAATCATTCTTTGTAATTCAATTTATTTGATACCAAAACAATTATCAGGATTCAATTTTCTTTTTAGTAATCCTGATAGCTTCTTCAATTTCCGGATTTCTTCTTTTCGACGGAATTTCTTCGAGTATTTGTAAAAACCTTTTAAATTGTCCTGTTTTTTCTATAGTCATCCTCAATTTCTTAAGCGTTTCAATAGTTTCAGGAGATACATGAAGCGACTCTCCATAGAAATTTGCTGCCGATTCAAAGTCACCACTATTATAAAAAGAATCTCCCTGTTTATTAAGGTTAACCCTAAGTTCAGACTTCAACTCGCCTATTTTGCCTTGAAATTTTTTAGATCGTTCGTTAATTGGTATCAGTCTGAGAATTTCTAAAAATGTTTTTTGGCTTAACCTGGTAAAATAATCTACTTCAAGCATTTGAAGCATCTTATCAGGAGATTGGTAAACTTTGGAAGCACTTTCGAGTTTTATCCAGGCTTGTTTTTCTTCGCCCGCTTTTTGCAGAATTATTGCGCTATCTATCAATTGCTTGAAAACGATTTTTTTTAATGCTTGTAGATTTTCCAGGACCACAGGAATCCTCTCTTCCTGCTTAATATTATTTAGAACCTTAAGGGATTGTTGGTATTCTTTCAATTTTACATAAATCGAGGCCAGAGCCTCATTCGACTCTTTGTAATCAGGTTGAATAGCAATAGCTTTTTTTAAACAATCAATAGCATTTTCATAATCATCTACTTTATAATAGGCAATTCCCAGGTTGTTTAAAACCGAAATTTTGGTTGGATGTGCAACAATAGCTTTCTGGAACGCAGCGAGCGCATTTTCTCTTTCATTTAATCCCGACCAGGCCAGGCCTTCATACCAGGCTAAAGGCACTGATTCCGGATCAAGGTCCCTCGCCCAGGTTTCCGATTGTTTGATTTCAGCAAGTAAGTTTTTCCAGGACAATTTACTGAGCGAATAGCGCGCCCTGGTTAGCCATTGATCTGACCGAATGATGGCACTGCTATAGAGAATCGGTAAAATAAGCAATACAAGAATAACAAAAACCAGCTTTCGGTTGAGAGGTTTTGAGACCACCTGTTTCGATTTTTGGTACAATATTATTGCCGATGCCAAAAAGAAAGCCAGGTAAATCTGCTGATTGATCCTTTCGAGCGGAAAATCGAACAGTGATGTTACGAGATAAGATAACAAACCTCCGATCAACAGAAGGGCAAGCAATCTTGACTGGTAATCGTTGCTGGTTTTTATTACCTTTAAAAGGTAGTAAAGCGTGATAATGAAAATACTTAGAAACAGGATGATACCAAAAACTCCCTTTTCGGCAAAAACCCATAAAAAATCGTTGTGTGGTTCGATCCAGTTCAATTGTTTTTTTCCAAGTCCTAAACCTTTGTAATAGTTTGCCGAATGAAGCTTCCAGTTTCCTGCGCCTACACCTGTTAAAGGATTGTCAGCGATCATCCGGGTGGTTACGTTCCATATTTTCAATCTATAGATGTTGTTACCTGCATCCGGATTAGCAATACTTTTTAAGTAGGCAAATCGTGAATGTGGATCTTTTGCAGGGACATAAATTACTAAACAAAACAGAGCAATAAACAGCGAAAAATAAGTAAAAGTCAACCAATTGCGCTGTTTAACATTAAGATTAAACAACTTGTACCAGAAGCTTAGAAAACAAACCAGGACAGCACTGCTCAGCAATATTGCTGTCCACACTGATCTGGTTTGAATCAGCAAAATCATGCAAATAATCATAAAAGCTGCTATGATGGATACAACACGCCATTTTTTAGTGAAAGAAAAAATTCCGTAAGCAATCATTGGTAACATGAGCATCAGGTTGATTGCATATTGATTTTTATGGGCCATCAAACCCTTAACCTGATAAATTACCGGAAGTCCATCAGGAAGGTACTCATTGTTAGTACCAACCACATAAAAAACATATTGCAAAATGCCAATACATATTGCAACAAAAGCTGATACAATGATAAACTTTGTGATTTTTCCGAACCAATCTGGAGTGTTAAAAGCAATTGCAATAGTGAATAAAACCAATATCAAAAAGGTAAAGGATTTAAATACGTCAAAATAGGATTCTTTAATATTAATTGTCACTACCATCGAAACAACGGTTATAAGCAGGTATCCGGCTATGCACCATATCAGTGGATTATTCCATAAAGAAATGGGTGTCTTGTTAAGCAGATCTGACCTCCAGAGAAATATCCCAAAGACCAATAAAAACATACTTAACGCCAACAATCTTGGAGGCTGAACAGCATCAAGTGCATCAGGCAAATAAATCACTGACATTGCAATGAAAACGAAAATAGCATAAAAATAAAGTAGCGGAAGAGATGAAAAGTGTTGTTGTCTTGTTTGTTTTTTTTGATAACTCATTTTACTAAATTATTTATTGAATATGTGCTAATTCAGCAACCAAAATTAATATTATTTATTTGACCATACCAATGGCAAAAATAATAAAATCAGATTACAAAGTACTTTTTTGCAATAAAATGGATACTTTTGTTTTTAGAAAAAAGCATTACAAATTTTGTAAGGATTGATATAGTTTTATGAACCATAAAAACGAATGTTTACCAAATTTTCTTGTTGTGGGTGCACAGAAAGCTGGCACTACCACTTTATTCAATATTTTGAATCAGCATCATCAGGTTTTTATTCCGGTCGCCAAAGAGTTACATTTTTTCGATACTCCTGAAAAATTCGCGAAGGGTTCAGCATATTATTCATCATTATTTGCTGGGACTGGCGATGCAAAAGCCATTGGTGAAATTACTCCTTCCTATTTGTTTTATCCAGAAATCCCCGAACGTATTTTTAATACACTTGGCCATGAGGTTAAAATTATCATGCTGTTACGAAACCCGGCTGACCGTGCAATTTCACATTTTAAAATGGAATTTAGCCGAAGAAATGAAAAGCGCTCATTTCCTGAGGCGATCCTGGAAGGCATCAAAGGGATGAAGAATGGCCTTAATAACAATCCTAACACAAATTATCTTGATCGTGGTTTTTATTCAAAGCAGATCAAAAATTATTTCAAATTCTTCTCCCCAGAAAAAATTTTAATCATCATTTTTGAGGAGGATTTTATAAAGCAACGTGATGAAACAGTTAAACGAATTTTTAATTTTCTGGGGGTTGATGAAGAAACTGTTCAAACAAATATTACTGAAAGATCTGCCTGCAACTACCGATCGAATAGGGTTGGACATATTTTGGACAACCTTGGGGAATTCCCGGTTTTTCACGAAAGAATAACTCGGTTTCGATATTTTAATAGTCACCTCCTCCCTCTTTTTAAAAAATGGAATGAAATCCCTTTCCCAAATACATTTGCCATGGAAAAGATGAAATCCACATTTTTAATAGACCTATATTATATTAGCATTAAGGAACTCGAAGGACTGATAGGCCGGGATTTGAGTGAGTGGTACATTAAAATTTAAAACATCAACCGGTATTGAATCCAGTGAATTTTCTCCCGCATCTGCTTTTAGAAGGATGATTTGTCATTTTTCTTTTGAAATTTGTCGCAAAACAACAATTTTGAAGGGAGAAATTCTTTTCACCGATTCCCCCTCAGGTTATCCTGGTTTTTGTTAACTTTTAAACAATCCTGCCAGCTTAAAAGTCATTCTGAAAATTGTTATCATCACCCTGCCGATGTAGGATAAAAGCAACTTTAAAAATATAAAAGTACCAGGATTTAATATGCAGCAAAATTACGTTAGAACATTATCATTATAAATAAATAAAACACCAATACTATCGAAGTTAAACTATTGTAAATATCTGTATTTGTATTATTTACATAACTTAAATTTGATTTATCATTTTGATTAAAATTTATTTCAATAAGTATAAACACATTTGGCAAATTAAAACTACTTTTGAACAACTTTTTTTAAAGAAATTAATATTGAAGATAAAATTTAAATGTCATAAGAATCTGAAGAACGATGATATCAAATTATGATACACCTTTTCTTATTATGCAAAATAAAATTTCGTTATTTGGAGGAAACTTAAAAAAGTTAGGTTTTAATTAATTGATGAGGAGAAGGGAGGCCTTTGCTCCCTTTTTTCTATCAAAAAAACAATTTATCAAGGTTAATTAATTGGTTAAGAATATTTTGTGAATAGAAATAATTTAAATTCATTTTGTACAAATAAAATCTTCGTTTATGAGAAAACTTTCGCTCATTCTGATTCTGGTTACCAGCCTTTTTTCGGTCAGGCTGTTATCACAGACTTTCCCGGTTACTAACACCAATGACGCAGGCGCAGGCTCGCTCAGGCAGGCTATCGTTGACGCCAATGCGTATTCCGGGACTCCAACAATTACATTCGAAATACCAAGTTCGAGTGTGATAACAGTCATTTCCACAGAGTTGCCAAATCTTAATAAAGCTGGTCTTACCGTTGACGGTACAACGGCAACCGGATACTCGTATCCCAATTCGATGGTTACCATCAGTTGGGCTTCAAGGGACGATTGTTTTCATCAATACCTCGACAATGTTACTATTAAAGGGTTAACCTTTACTAATAATAACAGCGGAACAGGAGATGCAGCTATCCGCGCATGGAGTGGAAGCAACCTGCTTGTGGAGTATTGCAGGGCTTACAACCAAAACAAAAAATTCGTTAGAACTGAGGGCGGAACCTTAGTACAGGTTAAAAACTGTACGATTGAAAATTTCGCTAACGATGGCAATGCAAAAGTATTTGAAGCCTTAGGCGGCGGCTTTTTATTAATCAGCCAGTGTAATATTACAAATATTCCTCGCAGGTTTATTGAACTTATTTCATCGGGTGTAGTAGTTACCACCATCGAAGATAATGTGTTAACCAATGTCGGTTATGAAGATAATTCAGCCGGTGGTGGCCGTGGCGCTCATGCCATCCAGACTGCAAACATACCAACGCGGCTGTTGATTAGAAATAATACCATAAACGGATGCAAGTCAAAATTTATTCAAATCGAAAGAAATAATACCGCAGCAATAAAAAAGGATTCCATTTACAACAACACCATCTTGAATTGTACCGGTTCGCAGGTGATTTATATGACTGGAAGGGCTTCAAATGATGCTTACATCGGAAATAATTATATTAATGGTGATGGCGGCATTTGGCAGATGGATCAGGTCATCTATTTTAACAATTTAAATCGTGCATTCGTAGTTGGTAATGTTCTTAAAAACATGAAAGCCAAGGGCATTCAGGTTGAGTATTCCGATAATTCCTTCATTACGGGAAACAACATGTACAACCTGAGTGGCGATTGCTACCTTGAGGTCAATAGTGATTGTGATATCCTGACAATCAGAAGTAATATCATGGGTACCGATAGCCTGAATACTCCAGGTTTATCCAAAATAACCGGACACGCTGTTAAGCTGAATGATTGTGATGACTGTACTTTTGGTGGAGATTTTACCCTCGGTCAGGGAAACCAGCTTATTGGCGGCAGCACGAATAAGGCTATGGAGATCCTTAGTAGCTGTACCGGTGTAACAAAAATCCAGGGCAATGATATCAATGTAAGTTCTGATGGATTGACAAACCTATCAACAACCACCGGTGAGAATATTATTCATATTATGACCAACGGCGTTATAGTTGGCGGCGATATTAACCTTTACAGAAACAGAATTTCCGGAACACAGAGAGGCATACAGACCAGTAACAGTACAACAATCCAGGGCAACTATATTGGTTGTACCCAGTTTGGTTCACCAATTATCGGCAGCGCCATGCAGACAGGAATTGAAGTTCAGGCTGACAACGTAACTATCGGAAGTAAAACTGACTCTAATCTGAAGAATAAAATAGGTTATTGCGAAATAGCCGTTCGCAACGACAACAAACAAAATGTCCTTTGGACTGGTAACGAATTTTTTAATAACACCGATTCACGGGTACTATATAATAACGGTGATGGCTCAAACAATGGGATTTCGAAACCAGTGATCACCGGCGGAATGCTTCCCAATACAGTTTCAGGAACCTCAAGAGCCAATGCAAGGGTTGAAGTGTATCACTGGAATCCGTCAAAACCAGCCCAGGGATATCAATATTTGGGATTTGCTTCTGCCAACGGTAGTGGAGCATGGACTTTTACATCACCTGTCCCATTTAATGACCAGGTAGCTGCTTTACAGATTGATGGGAACTATTCTTCAGAATTTGCATCATACAATGGACTTGCCATTCAGGCACCTACGGCCAATAGCGATAATTCATCGTCCAACACAGTTGGAACAAATGCAGTGGCCAATATTCTCAGCAACGACCTTTTATCAAACGGAAGCCCTGCAACAGCAGCAGAGGTAAGCGTTGATCTTGATCTTGTAACTTCGGGAGTACAAGCATCTCTCTCAGTTGCCGGCCAAGGCATATGGGCATATAATGCCGGAAACGGCGTTTTGACTTTTGACCCCCAAACCGGCTTTGGTGGCAACCCAACAATTATCCAATATCAATTGATTGATAATTCCACCGGATATTCAGATTTAGCAGTTGTTAGTGTGGGCTATACCAAAGTTCCACCAATTGCAAACGACGATGTAAGCGATGGAAATGCCCCCGGCATGAATGCTGTTATTACTATTCTTTCAAACGATAAATTATCTGATGGAAGCACGGCAACTCCGGCAAGTGTAATCGTTGATATTAACCCGGCAGTTGTTGGAATTCAAACAAGTCGTACAATCTTTGGAATTGGAGTCTGGACATACAATCCAGCAACGGGAGAACTTACCTTTGATCCGCAGGCAGGATTCATTTTAAATCCTCCGGTTTTAAATTACACTTTGAAGGAAACCGCTTCGGGACTTTCCGATATCGCATCTGTAACGGTTTCCTATTCAGTAGCTGCGCCGATTGCAAACAATGATGTAAGCACGGGTAATTTCTTTGGCGCAAATGCTGTGGTTCCAATTTTAGTCAACGACAAACTGTCGGATGGTAATGTTCCGACCCCTACCCTGGTAACAGTTGATATTGACCAGGCCACTACCGGAAACCAGGCCGAATTATTTGTACCAGGTGAAGGATTTTGGAATTATCAGGCAGGTAATTTAACTTTTGATCCTTTACCAGGTTCAAGGATCGACCCTTCAATAATAACCTATACTTTAACCGAAAACAGCAACAGCCTTTCAGACAATGCCACAGTAACGGTAAATTACATCGCTAATCCGGCGCTGAATCCTCCTTTGAACCTTGAAGCCGGAGTTCTAAATAATAATGATGTTCAATTAACCTGGGAGACTCCGGCAGGATTCCCCGGCGAATATCTTCATTGGGACAGTGGCAATAATTTTGACGGAATAGGCCTTACAGAAGGAGGTACTTTTTCTGTTGCCGCCCGCTGGAAGCCTGCTCAACTTGCCGGATTTGCCGGACAATCGCTCACGCATGTAAAAATATTTCCCAGAGGTAATGCCTCAACTAACTTTACACTAAAAGTATGGAGCGGTGCAGCTGGTTCAACAGTTTTAGTCACACAAACATTAAATAATCTTACTCAAAACCAATGGAATACGATTATCCTCACCAATCCTGTGGTAATTAATGCAACTAACGATTTGTGGGTTGGATACACCATTACCGACCAACCTGCAGGCGTTTTTCCTGCCGGTTGCGATGCTGGTCCTGCACAACCAGGATATGGCGATATGATCAGAATTGACGGAGTAACATGGATTGATCTGAAAGATATCGGCTATAATTATAACTGGAATATCCAGGCAGGAATAGAAGCCTCCTTTGACGGAAAAACTTCTGCGCTGCCTTTGGCTGAGGAATTGTTACCAGAAGCAAATGCTTCTAATCAGTTGTCGAGAAGTTTTGTTGTGCTTGACTGCGGGCAAAAATCGCCGGATAATGTAACCGGATATAATATTTTTAAGAATGCCACATTTTTAACAACCGTTGGCGGAACCGAAACTTCCTATTTTGACAACGACCTTGCTAATGGCGTTTATTCCTATAAAGTTTCCGCCGTTTTTGCCGAAGGTGAATCTGATCCTGCAGGGCCGGTAATTGCCAATATTCCTGGTGGAACGGGTCCTTCAATCTCTGTGAGCCTTGCACCAATAAATGAAATTCATTCTACACCACCGCAAATTACAACCAGGCAATTAAATATTACAAATACAGGTACTTCGATGCTCGATGTAAGTATCGAAACAGCTGTTTCTTCCACAAAAACTTTTATTTTGCCGAAAACAAAGGCAAATTATTCAGCGCCACCTACAGCAATTCCTGACCAAAGCTTTGGTAAATGGCAAACTATGAAGTTCGAATCTCAATCTGTTTCTCCAAACCAAAAAACACAACAAGTTATCCGTTACGATGACGGCTCAAACTATGGGGCTCTTGGCAGTGGTACGCCAGGAGCCTTTGAGGCAGCCATTTATTTCCCCGCTTCGGTAATGCAACCCTATACCCGAATGATACTTAAACAAATGGAAATCTTTGTTTTTTACATACCAACGAGTATTAAAGTCAAGATTTACAGTGAAGGCACTCCGACAATCCCAGGTCAGTTGATTTTTGAACAGGTCGTTTCAGGTTCTCTTAAACAATATTCCTGGAACACAGTTGACCTTGGTGAGGGGGTTGAAATTACCGGCAGCGATTTATGGCTAAGCTATGAAGTGGTACACACCGGACAGTGGGCTGCCGGTATTGATAATGGCCCTGTTGTCGCTGGTTTTGGAGACTGGCTAAGAGATGCAAATGAGGCTGTTTGGGTAGAGATGCATAATTTCGGTTTCAATTTTAACTGGAACCTGGCTGGAATTTTATTCGATCCGGTAAATCTGGAATGGCTCAGTATTCTTCCATCTCAAACCTCAGTAAGTCCGGGAGAAACTGTTGCTATTGATGTGACTTTCGATTCGGACGGTCTTACCGAACCTTTTTATGAAGGGCTTTTAAATATCAGCAGCAACGATCCAATAAATCCGGTTGTAAATGTTCCGGTATCACTTACTTTAGTGGGCTGTGCAGAACCAATAAATTTGATAGTGACCGACATTACTACCACCAGTGCCAATTTAAGCTGGACACCTGGCGGCACCGAAACTGCCTGGGAATATGTTTATGGTGTTTCTCCTTTGCCAATACCCACAGGTACGGGAATTCAAACAGCTTCAAGCACAAATAATGGAATTTCTGGACTTTCGGCAGCTACAACCTACCAATATTATGTAAGAACAAACTGTGGTTCAAGGTTCAGCTCGTGGGCGGGACCGTTTACTTTTACCACAGACTGTGGTGTAACCAATGCCCCATTCACCGAAGGATTTGAAACCTTAATCTTTCCACCAACCTGCTGGAGTAATGCAATGGTGGTGGGCGACTTCAATTGGGAGCGTTCGACAGCAGCAAGCGGATATGGTGCAGGAACAGCCTCAGCGCTTGCCAATTTCTTTGATCAGGAAAGCGGTAGTACTTACGACCTCATGACATTGAATTTTAATGCTTCTACATTTACTTCACCTGTCCTGAAGTTTGATTATGCGTATGCTACCTATACCGGCGAAGTTGACGAAATGAATGTTTATTATTCCACCGATGGCGGAGGCAGTTACGATTTATTACTTACCATGCCTGGTGGAGAAAGCGGCATCCTGAATACCGGCGGAACTGCCGAAGATGATTTTGTACCAACCTCGGCACAATGGGCATCACAAAGTCTGGCGCTGCCAACCGGAACCAACATGATTAAGTTTCAGGCTATCAGCGCTTATGGGAATAATCTTTATCTTGATAATGTAAAAATTTATGAACCAATCCTTGGATGGATTGAAGGTTATGTTTATAAATTCGGGACAACAACTCCGATAAACGGAGCCACTGTAACCTTCAGCGCCTACAGCACTACGACGAATGCAGCCGGATATTATTCACTCGCTGATGTTGCAGTGGGAACCTATGATGTAACCTCTTCCGCAACGGGTTATATTTCACAAACCGTTTCAGGAGTTACCATTGCTTCAAATGTAACCACCACACAGAATTTTAATCTTGCTTGGGCAAATATTACAGTGAATCCGTCAAGCTTTACGCAAACACTTGTTCCAAACAGCACCGCGGTAGACGTGATGCAAATCTCCAATATTGGCGGTATTGCTCCATTAGACTGGAGTGCCTCAATTCCAAATCTTAATCCTTTATGGGTCTCTGTTTTGCCGGCATCGGGTACTGTTAATCCGGGTGCAACACAAATTGTAAATGTTAATTTCAACACTGCCGGGCTTCTTGAAGGAACCTATAATAAGAATATTGAGATTACACACAACGGACAACTGGTTACCGATGGAACTATTCTTGTTCCGGTCACTTTAACTGTTGCCGCCACAGGAGCCCCGGTTGCTCCTTCTAATCCTGACCCGTCTAATAATGCCACGCTGGTTCCACTTCGTCCGGTATTATCATGGACCAACGGCTTAGGAACAGTACAGGTTAAGGTACAAGTTTATAAAGGTGCTAGTCCTTTTGGGGTACTGGTTTATGAATCAGCGTTCTTTGCAGGAAATTCGGTTGATCTTTCAACGATTCCTATTACACTTGCTGCTAAGTCACTTCATAGTTGGAAAGTAACTTCCAAAAACTCTGTTGGCCAAATTACTGGTCCTGTCTGGAGTTTCACCACCAAAGGCACTGGTACCATTAACGGTTTAGTTACCGACAGTTATAGTGGATTACCAGTTGCAGGAGCTACCATTACTGCCAGTGAATTAAATTTATCGGCAACAACAGGCTCTGATGGTAAATACTCAATAACTGAGGTTCCGGAAGGCGCATGCACAGTAATCGCATCACATCCTGATTACAATCCGGAGCTTCCGGTTCAGGTAATCGTTCCTTATAACGGATCCGTTTCAGCAAACTTTGCACTGGATTTGTATCTTGATCCTCCATATAATTTGCAGGCAAATGTTTTTGAATACAATAATGTTCACCTTGAGTGGCTTGTACCAGATACTGATTCTAAAACTCGTAATTCTACCAAAGCATTACTCAGTTTCAATATTTACCGAAATGGCAATCTTCTTACCAATACTCCGCTGACGGAATACGACAACCTCGGACTGTTGAGTGGAACTTACAATTATACTGTTACTGCAGTTTACAATGAAGGCGAATCAAGTGCCGCAGGACCTGCTTCAGTGGTCATTTTACCAGCTCCGGTATTGGTTTCTGCTATACCAGATTACAATGGTGTAAACCTGGTTTGGACAGAAGGTTCTCCGGCTCCTGTTGATAAAACCGTGATTGAGCAACTTTCAACTTCCAATACAAATTCGGGTTCCAATGCTATTCAAATTGTTGAAAAATTCAATGAACCTTCTGAAGTAGGCGATTACAACAATGAAGACATCGTTTACAACTATATTGTTTCTGAAGTATCTTCTATTGAATTTGCCATTTCGTCCACTGTTGGAAATAGATGCGACGACCCTATAATTATTGGTTCTCTTCCATATACCAATGTAAACACAACCTGCGGGCGTGGTAATGACTATTCAAACACTTGCCTTGGTGATTACGACAGTAGAGAAGACATCGTTTATAAACTTGTTGTAAATGAAGTAACCATGGTTGATTTTGCCATTTCATCTACAACGCCCTGGGTAGGCATGCTTCTCACGCAGGAATGTCCGATTGGAAACAACTGTATTACCACAACCCCAGGAGGTGGTTCCGGAAATAAAACAATGAGTGCAATTGTTGACGCTGGTTCCTATTATTTGATGATTGATGCAGTAACGGCTTGTATAAATCAATTTACGATTACTATTAACAGCGTTCCTGTTTGCCAGGTTGAATGTCCGGCCGGAGCAATACCGGAAGGTGAGGCCTGCAGTGAGAATATTAATGACGGATGTAATAATCCGGCCAATCCACAAACTACTCCCATCGTAAGTGGCGACGTAATTTGCGGTAAAGCATGGGCTAATGGTGGAAATCGGGATACCGACTGGTATGAGGTTGTCCTGGATTCACCAAAAACCATTTCATGGACTGTCACCGGTGAATTCCCGTCGCAAGTTTACATAATTGATGGTAATGCAGGCTGTGCCGGCCAAACTATTTTATCCTCTGCTTCAGCCTTACCTTGTACACCTGCGGTTGCAACAGTTAGTGTTCCGGCCGGAACATACTGGCTGTGGGCTGGTGTAAAGGTATTCGATGGATATTCATGTGGTCTTTTCAACGACTATGTTGCCGAACTTACCTGCGAAGATGCTTTTCCATATTTCAATGTTTTCCGCGATGGTAATGATATTGCCAATGTTTACGGTTTGAGCTATTATGATGAAGATGTAAACAACGGAGAATCTCATTGCTATACTGTATCTAAAGCTGTTGCAACCGGACTTCAAACTCCGCAATCGAATGAATTATGTGCAGCGGTTCCTTACGTACCAGCTATCACCGTAAATCCGGCTCAATTTACTAAATCAATATTCATTGGTGAATCTGAATCAGATGTCCTTAATGTGAACAATTTGAGCCCAGGTACACTTGTATTCAGTTTAATTTATGGTGGAAATCCATGGTTAACTGTTGCTACAACCTCAGGAACGATTAATGGAATTGGTCAGATGAATCTCACCGTAACCTTCAATGCTAACGGACTTTTGGAAGGAACTTATTTTACCAACATCGTTGTCACGTCCAACGACCCGGTAACTCCGGTTATTACCGTTCCAGTAACACTTCATGTCATGCCGGCACAGAATCCTTCACAGAATATCATTCTGTCGCTTGACTGGAATGGATGGTCATCTTTCATCAACCCTTCAACTGATGCTACCTTTGCTGATGTTATTGCTCCGGTTGTAGATAACATGATCATTTCCCAATATTTTGGGAATCTGTTCTGGCCTCTCTATAACATCAATACTATGGGAGCCTTCTCCAATGAGCATGGGTATCTTACGAAAATGAGCAGTGAATCGCTGCTAACACTTAACGGTACAAATTCAGGCTCATCTATTTCATTAAATGCTGGTTGGAACCTGATACCGGTTCTTTCAACATGCAACGTACCTGCAACTCAACTTTTGAATATTCCCGGATTAGTTATTGCATGGGAAGTTGCAGGTAATGGAATTTACTATCCTGCGGGAGGAATCAATACACTCAATTCACTTGTTCCTGGCAAAGCCTACTATGTAAAAGTAAGTCAGGCAGGGTCGTTCACCTTCCCGGCATGTGGTACCGACAACAGTTATTCGTTTATAAAACCATTACGAACCGAAAACATCACCAACTGGAATGATGTTACCTACACAGGCTCAAGCCATGCCATTGTGTTTAGCGAAGAAGCAATTGCTCAACTTGCGATCGGTGATGTTATCGGGGCTTTCACCGACAAAGGACTATGTGCAGGAATGGTTATTGCTAACAACAATACCATGGCTTTATCGCTTTTCGCTGATGACATTTCAACTGTTGAAATTGATGGTTTTGCCGATGGTCAGGCTATTAACTTCAAGGTAATACGCCCATCAACAGGCGAAGAATTTGTTTTGGATGTTACTTACGATGCTCAGTTACCCAATAGCAACGGCTTGTTTGTTACAAATGGTTTATCAGTAATCAACAACCTGATACAGAAAACTACAGGTATCAACGCGACAGGAATGAGCGGGGTTTCTATCTATCCGAATCCATCAACAGGAATCGTAAACATCACTGGAATTGATTCCGGAACAAATATTTCAATCACCGGTTTGCAGGGACAATCGTTATTTACAACAACCATTGCTACAAAGAATGCTTGTCAGATTGACCTTTCCGGATATCAACCTGGAGTTTATTTCATCAAAATAGAAATGAACGGTATTAATATCTTCAGGAAACTAATACTTCAATAGAAGGGGGAATGCAAGTAAATTTTAACCCCGGGGAGATTTCTCTCCGGGGTTTATTTTTAACTATTTTATTGCAGAGGCTAAAACATTAATTTTGAAAAATGTCAATTTCACTTCTAATCAAAATAATATGGCGGAATTTATCAAAACTTACTACAATTTAACCTGGAAATTCTTAACGATACAAACAAATTTTCTGGTTCGCAGATTATTGATCATGCTGGTAATAGTAATAATGGCAAGCGCATCCCATCCGGCCTTTTCACAACAGGTTCCACTGGCTGATTTAACAAAATACGTGAATCCATTTATCGGCGTTGACAATAATGGCAATACCCTACCGGGGCCGTGTGTGCCTTTTGGAATGGTGAAGCTGAGTACGGATTGTGGAAAACTAAACACAAATTCGGGATATAAAACCGGAACCGACATCAAAGGCTTTAGCCATACTCATGTTAGTGGAACCGGTGGCGGTGCAAAATACGGGAATGTTCTGGTAATGGCAGTCACTGGTGAATTAAATCCTGCAAACTATGCATCACCGGGTTCTGACGAACAAGCAAAGGCAGGATATTATTCTGTATTTTTATCGCGGTACCAGGTAAAAGCCGAACTTACAGCAAGTCATTCCGTTGGATTTCACAGATATACTTTTCCTGCTTCAGAGAAATCTTCTATTATTATTGATGCAGGCAGCTTTTTATCTTCCTTAAAATCGCTTGGCGAAAATCAGGAATTAGTCGGGTCTGAAATTAGCCACTGTTCGGCAAACCGTATCGAAGGATACACCAGAGTTAGAGGCGGATGGAACAAGGGAGGAGCTTACACTGTCTATTTTTGCATCGAAACGGATAAATCTGCATCGTCCTTTGGTACATGGACTGACGGCGTATTAAATCCTGAATCGGAACAAGCGGTTGATCATGGAAATAGTAACGGGGCTTATCTGACCTTCCAAACAACCAGCAATCAAACTGTTCAATTGAAAGCAGGCATTTCATTTATAAGTTGTTCAAAAGCCAGAGAAAACATCAACATCGAAATTCCTTCATGGGATTTTGAAAAAGTCAGGCAACAAGCAAATGATACCTGGAATAAAGCATTAAATTCAATAATTGTAAAGGGAGGAACGGAAGGACAGAAGTCCATTTTTTACACAGCACTTTATCACACCATGATACAGCCGACAGACAGAACAGGCGAAAACCCGTGCTGGAAATCTGATGAACCATATTACGACGATTATTACGCCATTTGGGATACTTACCGTACTGTGAATCCTTTACTGATCCTTATTCAACCCGACAGGGAGCGTGATATCATCCGTTCGCTGATTGATATTTATC
>CAJATL010000246.1 GCA_903944895.1 uncultured Bacteroidota bacterium | reverse complement strand
TTCCCAAACCCGTCCAACGGACATTTCCAGATCGATTTTACGTGCCGGGATTCAGGCAACATTGTAATTTCGATCTTTGATTTTACGGGCAAGCTGGTGAACGAATTTTCACACGAAATAGAACTCCCGGGAATAACTTCACTAAAAATGGATCAAGTCCTCACAGCCGGTCTGTACATTATCCGTGTAAACATTCAAACTGCCAACGAAAATTACAGTATTTCCAAAAAACTGATGGTCGAATAAGGTGTATCTACCGTCTGATCAGAAATTTCTTTGCTTCCACCATTTCACCAGATTTTATCCTGACAAAGTAAAGTCCTTCCGGGATAAGATTTACCTGCATTTGCACAGTGTTATCGGAAGGTTCAGGATTTTCGGATGAAATTATTTTTCCATCCAGGCTCAAAATCTCCACCAACAAATGTCCCGAAACAAAAATTTCAGGATTCAGTTCTATCAAAACCTCATTGCTGGCAGGATTTGGAGAAATATTTCGGATAAGAACTGGTACTTTCTGGCTGAAATTTTCGGTGATGCCGGTATAAATATCATAAAGCGGGAAGTAATCTACCAGGCCAAGTGAAGCATTATCGGGTTGGTGAAAAATGTGTGCTTCCACAACTTCAGGATCCATCGTCCCCCAATAATTATTTTCAGCCATGACCGGATTGGGCGTGTTGTTGTAAAGATCATAAATTTCACCGGAGTTGCCATTGCTATACAACTCATTCATGCCGGGATTAATAATCGAACCTTCCAATTGCCCTAAGTTCGGCATGGCCGAATTTTGAATGGTTATACCCCATAAATTTCCATAAATTACGTTTCCCGTTACAATTGATTGGTTAGTAGAATTTCCATAGAAATTAATACCGCTGCCACCAAGCATAGGGTCACCCTGGGTGTTGTTGTATAAAATATCATTGTTCCTGATAATGGAGCCGATATTGTTGCCGTATTGGGTAATTCCATAACGGTTAAGATCGATAAAGTTTTCTTCAATTCTTGCTTTTAATGAACCTCCGGCCAAAGTTGTAATCGCAATTCCGCCAACCTGCGTCAAATCCTGGGTTCCTGAAATCGAACAGTTCACAATTCTGATGCTGTCGGTACCTGAAGTTCCCAGATTTATTTGAGGCATGTTGCTGTTTGAGGTTACATTTCCATAGATCATGCAATTAGTAATCTGTGGAGAAGAAGCCCCGTTTGCGCCTGATAATACTGCCGGTCCGGTGTTATAAGTAAAAATGCAGCCAAAAATCTGCGGATGACTTTGATACAGATCAATTGTTCCGGTGCAATTTCCCTGGTTAAATCTTACAAAACGGCAACTGGTAAATTCTACCTGCGACGAAACAAGTTTAATCCCTCCGGCAAAATAGAAATCTACCTTGTTCAAAATAGAGCCGGGGCTGTTATCAAATTTCAATCCTTTGTAAAATTCATCTTCATTTGTGCTTTTAACCGTCAACAAGTCATCGTCGTCTAAATCAGCAAATAAAACTCCGCCAATTGTAATTAAAACCGCCTGGTTTACATTGATATCTGCGGTTTGAAAAACCGAAAGCGTGTCGGTAGCAGCGATGGTTAAATCATGCGAAATCTGGTAAGTGTTTTCGGCAGTTAAAACCACAACGCCTCCCGAGTTTGCCACAAGGTCGTCCATCGTCCAGTTTACACCTGTGCCTGGGGTAATAAATTGCGCCTGAATTAAGCCGGCAATCATGAATAAAATGGCGAAAAGTGATTTCTTTTTCATTGTTTTTGATTTTAAAATTTGGAATGATAAAAGTACTTGATTTATCCGGATTGTGAAGAATTTTCAGGCTCATTTAAGAATAAGGGATTGTCATTTTTCGGATAATATTTACTTTCAAAATGAAAATTATCGGTTTATTTTTACTTTTTTAATAAAAAATATCGGTTTATTTTTACTTTGCAAATGAAAATTATCGGATATTTTTTACTTTTGTATCCAAAATATTCTCAGACTATGAAAAAAAGGAAGTATTTCGACCAGATTGTTCAGCATTTAAATAATAATGAAAAGGAATTTTTAATCCTTTCAGGTGCCCGCCAAACGGGGAAAACCGTGCTGCTAAAGCAATGTGTTGATTTTCTTGCCGAAAAGGGCGAAACCCCTTTCTACTTTACGCTTGAAGACCCGGCCATAAAAAATTCCCTGAACGGACATCCCGAAAATCTTTTCAGGTTTATCCCAAAATCAAAAGATAAAAGGATTTTTGTCCTGATTGATGAAATTCAATATTTGGACGACCCGTCAAATTTTTTGAAATATCATTTCGACCTTTACGCGCCAGGTTTATTGATCGTGGCAACGGGAAGCAGCGCCTTTTATATAGATGAAAAGTTCAAAGATTCACTGGCTGGCCGCAAAAAACTGATTCAGGTTTTTACGATGGGTTTTAATGAATTTCTCGATTTCAGAGCTGATGATAATTCGCTTCTTCAAGAATTTAAAATGATCAGAGAAAACACGGATTACATTTCGCTGAGAAGGAAAGAAATCATGGGTTATCTGGATGAATACCTCATCTACGGTGGCTATCCGGCTGTGGTAACAACCGCCGACATCGAAAAAAAGAAAGAAATAATCCGTGAACTGATATCTTCCTATCTCAAACGCGACATCCTCGAATCGGGAATAAAATCTGAAGAAACGCTTTTCAACCTTTTAAAAATTCTGGCTGGAACGCAAAATAGCCAGGTTAACAAGCATGAACTTTCGGTGACGCTACGTGTTTCGACCACTGCCATCGAAAATTATTTTACCGTGCTACAAAAGTGCTTTCATCTCGCGCTGGTAAAGCCTTTTTATACCAATATCAGAAAGGAAATTACGAAGATGCCTGTGGTTTATTTTCATGACCTGGGTTTCAGAAATGTGCTTAACAACCTGTTTTCGCCGGTTGATGAAAGATTGGATAAAGGAAAACTAATCGAAAATTTCATTTTTATCAGGCTCAGGGAAAAATACCCCTATGGCGAAATCAATTACTGGCGAACCACCGATGGAAACGAGGTTGATTTTGTGGTAAATTCGGGGGATGAAAAATTTGCCATCGAATCAAAATTTAACCAAAACCAGTTCAGACCGGGAAAGTATGGAAAATTCAAGGAAGGTTATCCCGATTTTCCATTGACTTGCCGTACTTACCTTGCCGACAATAATGCAACACACATTCTGGGTTTGTAGCACAGACTTCGTGTATTCGGCTTCATTCATTTTATTACTTTTGCAACGCTTTAAACGTTGACAAAATATCACAACTAATTAATAATGAGCGAACCTATCCAGCACGAATGTGGGATTGCATTGCTACGACTGCTTAAACCACTCGAATTTTACCTGGCCAAATATGGAACAGGTTTTTATGCCCTCAACAAAATGCACCTGATGATGCAAAAGCAGCACAACCGCGGGCAGGACGGCGCCGGAATAGCCAATGTAAAATTGAATGTGGAGCCGGGTATGCGTTACATCAACCGGCAGCGCTCCAACTCTTCAACCCCGATAATTGATGTTTTTAAGCATATTTACCACCAGTTCGAGGTGATCCATAAAGAAAAACCAGAATTACTTAACGATGTAAACTGGCTTAAAAAAAATGCTGAATTTACAGGTGAGGTGTTTATTGGCCATCTGCGTTATGGCACTTTTGGCGGACATAAAATCGAAAACCTTCACCCGGTTATGCGCGAAAGCAACTGGATGACCAAAAACCTCGTTCTTGCAGGTAATTTTAATCTAACTAATGTTGATGAGCTGTTTCAGCGGCTTGTAGAGTTGGGTCAATATCCCATCGAAACCACCGACACCATAACAATTTTAGAAAAAATCGGCCACTTCCTCGATGACCAAAACGAAATCCATTATCGAAAATACAAGAAACAAGGATTGAGCAAACGTGAGATTTCAGATAAAATAGCTGATGATCTGGATATTCGCGATATTCTCGAAAACTCAGCCGAAAAGTGGGACGGCGGTTACACCATCACCGGCGTGCTCGGTCATGGTGATGCCTTTGTGATGCGCGACCCAAACGGGATACGGCCTGCTTTTTATTATTTTGATGATGAGGTTGCAGTTGCAGCATCCGAACGACCAGTGATACAAACCACTTTTAATCTGAAGGCTGATGAAGTTAAAGAGCTGAAGCCCGGCCATGTGCTGATTATTAAGCGAAATGGTAAAATTGAGGAGGTTCCTTTTACTGAGCCAAAAGAGAAAAAATCATGTTCGTTCGAACGGATTTATTTTTCGCGTGGGACCGATAAAAACATTTACAAAGAGCGGAAACGCCTGGGTAAATTTTTGTCACCGGCAATCTTGCAGGCGATAAATCACGATCTCGAAAACACGGTTTTTTCATACATCCCAAACACGGCAGCAGTCGCTTTTAAAGGTTTGATTGAGGAATTAAATGTTTTTTGCAACCAGATAAAGGCGGATCGGATTATTGAGCTTGGCACGGCTGTTACTCCTGAAAAACTACGTGAAATCCTTGCTTTGTCGCCACGGGTTGAGGATATTGCCGTGAAAGACATGAAACTTCGCACCTTTATTACCCGCGATACAAGCCGCAACGATTTGGTAGGACACGTTTATGATGTAACTTATGGCGTTGTTCGTTCCGGTATCGACAATCTGGTCGTAATCGACGATTCGATTGTCCGCGGTACGACGCTCAAGCAAAGCATCATCCGCATTTTGGACAGGCTCGGGCCTAAAAAAATTGTGATTGCTTCTTCGGCGCCTCAAATCCGGTACCCCGATTGTTACGGAATTGATATGACCAAAATAAACGATTTTGTGGCTTTCAGAGCGGCCATCGAATTGCTGCGCGAGACCAAACAAGACCACGTGATAAACGAAGTGTACAAAAAATCGAAAGCACAGGAATTCCTGCCAAAGGAGGAAATTACCAAT
Organism: uncultured Bacteroidota bacterium; assembly: GCA_903944895.1. Taxonomy (GTDB): domain Bacteria; phylum Bacteroidota; class Bacteroidia; order Bacteroidales; family 4484-276; genus CAJATL01. Next base: position 7,912 of record CAJATL010000246.1, on the reverse strand, counting down.
TTTGTTAAAGATATTTACCGGCCATTTACTGCCCAGCAAATTTCCGAAAGAATAGCCAGGATTGTAACTCCGGTAGATGCAAAATCAAAGGTTGAGATTATTTTTCAAACCATCGAAGACCTGCACACAGCCATACCCGAAAATACGGGCGATTGGTATTTTACAGGAAATTATCCTACTCCCGGCGGCAACAAGGTGGTAAATAAATCATTTATCAATTTTGTCGAAAAGCGCAACGTACGGGCGTATTAGGATTTCAGTCTTTTGAAATTGGTGTTTTTTTGGCAAAAATTTCAAAAATCAAAATACAAAAATCAAACCGGACAAAGGGCGAAAAATCAGGCTTGGTTTTGACTTTTCATGACGGCAATTTCGACATCCTTTGAATTTTGATTATTGGTTTTTCTGGTTTTTTCAGCTTTGGTTTTTTCTTTTGAAATTTCTAAATATAATTTTTCGTGCTGATTACTAAATTCTTATCCATAAAAAGCCTGATGATTTTCACATTTCAGTCAGATTTCATTCGATTTATTCAGATTTATTTTCTGATTAAGGATTTGCCAAAATCACCTTTTACTATTTTTACCCTTCGCAATTTTGTTTAGTTAACCACATATCTTATTAAAAATGAAAAAGATACTTTGTTTTTTTGTCGTGATTTCATTTGTTTTTGCTCCGTTTATTCTGGATGCTCAAACAAATTCTGATCGTACCAGCAAATCGCAAAAACCAATCAACAGCCTGACAAAAAAAGAAATTTCCGAAGGCTGGCAATTGTTGTTTGATGGGAAAACCACAAATGGCTGGCGTGGTTTTAAGATGGAAGCCTTGCCAGATGGCTGGCAAGTGATGGACGGAAACCTTGTTACACTTGGCAAAGGCGACGACTTGGGTGGTGATATTGTAACTACATCACAGTATGAGGATTTCGATTTGTACCTGGAATGGGCAATTTCAGAAGGAGGTAACAGCGGAATATTCTTCCATGTTCTCGAAGGTGATTACCCTGCAATTTACGCCACCGGCCCCGAATACCAGCTTATCGATGATGTGGGTTTCCCTGAAAAACTCGCCGAATGGCAAAAAACCGGCGCCAACTATGCCATGCACAACCCCGAAAATGTGGTTTTAAAACCAGTCGGCGAATTTAATTCAAGCCGCATTTTGGTTAAAGATGGCCATGTAACACATTGGCTCAATGGCAAAAAAGTTGTCGAATACGATCTTTGGACTGATGACTGGAAGGAAAGATTGGTTGTTGGAAAATGGAATGCTTATCCTGGTTATGGCCTTGCCCGGAATGGATTTATCGGCCTGCAGGACCATGGGAGTTTTATCAGGTTCAGGAATATCAAGATTAAAGATCTGGCCGATCTGGGAAAATCACTCTTTAACGGGAAAAATCTGGATGGCTGGAAAATAAATGGAACCGAAAAATGGTGGGCCGAAAACGGGGAGCTCATCTGCGAAAGCGGTCCCGACAAGCAATATGGCTATCTTACAACCGAAAAAAAATATAAAAACTTCATCCTCCGCCTCAAGTTTAAACAGGAATCCAACGGAAACAGCGGTGTATTTTTCAGGTCGTCTATCGAAGGTACTAAAATAGCTGGCTGGCAGGTTGAAGTAGCACCTCCGGGCAACAATTCGGGCGCAATTTACGAATCGTATGGTCGTGGCTGGCTGAATGAAATTCCTGACGAAAAAGAAAAATTCCTCAAAATGGGCGAATGGAACGAGATGGTCATTCTCGTGCAGGGCGACCGCGTGATGACATGGCTCAACAACGAACTGATGACCGATCTGAGCGACCCGAAAATCGGTGAAGCAAACGGCGTGGTTGCCCTTCAGATACACGATGGCGGTGGTATTAAAGTAAGATGGAAAGATATTTTCCTGAGAGAATTTTAACTCAAAAACCTACCCACGCCTTAAGCGTGGTGAGGTTTTAGAATAAGATGAAACCTCATCCCGCCCTAAAGCGGGAGTAGGTTTATTTCAAAAACTAAGAAGCATTTTTAACAAACATAAATTCATGAATTATTCAAAATCCCAGCTTTTCTGGTTAGTCACGCTCAGGGTGCTCATCGGGTGGCATTTCCTGTTCGAAGGCGTGGTAAAAGTTGTTAATCCAAATTGGTCAAGTATTGGCTATTTGATGGACTCCGGTGGTTTTATGGCCGGTTTTTTTCAGGGTATGGCTGCAAACCAATCCACGCTTCAGGTAATCGATTTTATTAATATCTGGGGGCTTATCGCCATTGGGCTGGGGCTGATTTTAGGCTCATTTACCAGGATTGCAACCATTGCCGGAATTCTCCTGCTTTCGTTGTATTACTTTTCTCACCCGCCGTTTCCGGGAATAAAATACGCCATGCCCATGGAAGGCAGCTATCTGATCGTTAATAAGATACTCATCGAAATGGTGGCTTTGGCGGTGGTTTTTCTTTTCCCTACCAGCAGGGAATTCGGGCTTGATAAATTCATTTGCAGGAAACAAAACAAAAAGGTTGAGTAAAATGACAGAAGATTTGAAAAATATTGCCGGAGAATCCAATCAGAAGAAAACGGGGATCAACCGGCGGGATATTCTCAAGGGTTTGATAGGGGTTCCGGTACTTGGCGTGTTTGCCTACGGTTGGCTTCACAAACAAAAACTGGACGAAGCTGCTAAAAAATCCATCCACGAAACCATTAGTTTAGATATTTCCAATCGTTTGGATGGAAAAGTTGTTTCGCAGGATCGGCAAATCAGGCTTGGAATTATCGGCACCGGCGGGCGCGGGCGATATTTGCTGAAGGCTGCCGGTTTTCTCTCACCAAAAACCCTCAAGATATACCACGAAGAGGCATCGAAAAACAAAATGGATAAACGGTACGCCGAATTCCTTGCGCAACCAGACCTGAATATTGTTGTAAACGGTATTTGTGATATTTACGATGTGAACGCCAAAAAGGGCCAGGCTGCTGCTGCAAATATTACTCGTGAATATGATGAAACCAAAGTTGGACAACCGCCAAAACGCTACAAGAACTATAAAGAACTCCTCGCTGCCACCGACATTGATGCAGTAATTATTGCCACACCCGACCATTGGCATGGGCCAATGACTAATGAGGCAGCGCGGGCCGGCAAGCATGTTTATTGCGAGAAACCGATGACATGGACCGTGGCCGAAACCTATGAAGTGGTAAAAGCGGTAACCGAAAGCGGGATAATTTTTCAGCTTGGACACCAGAACCGGCAAACCGAAAGCTATTTTAAAGCCAAAGAAGCCATCGAAAAAGGATTTCTTGGTAAGGTAAATCTTGTCGAAGTTACAACCAACCGCAACACCCCCGAAGGTGCCTGGGTTTATAAAATTGATGCCGAAGCCAACCAAAATAATATCGACTGGCAACAATTTCTGGGACCAGCGCCAAATCATGAGTTCAGCCTGGAACGCTTTTTCAGGTGGCGTTGCTGGTGGGATTACAGCACCGGGCTTTCGGGAGATTTATTCACCCACGACTACGATGCCATGAACCAGATTCTCGGTCTTGGGATTCCTCATTCGGCAGTAGCTTCAGGTGGTATCTACTTTTTTAAAGATGGCCGCACCGTTCCCGATGTTTTACAAATGGCTTTTGAATATCCCGACAGGGACCTGACGCTTTTATACAGTGCCTCCCAGGCCAGCGAAAAATCCCGTGGCCGCCTCATCATGGGCAACGATGCGTGGATGACGATTGATAATAACCTGGATATTTATGCCGACCCGGCCTCGGTGCGGTACAAGGAAAAAATTGAAGCCGGTATCATTGATCCGGCAGTTCCTATTTATTCGTACAATCCCGGACGAAAACAGGTTGACGCCATCACTTCGCCCACCGAAAAATATTTTGCCGGACGGGGCCTGCTTTACACTTACCGCGATGGTCAGCGCGTTGACCCGTCACACCTGCACATCAAAGACTGGCTCGACGGCATCCGCAGCAACACCCAGCCGATGTGCAACATCCACCGTGGTTTCGAAGAAGCCATGACCGCCCACATGGGCACCATCGCCTACCGCGAAAACCGGAAAACATTCTGGGATAAGGAAAAGCAGGTGATTGTTTAGGAAAAAGTTGTAAGGCGTTAGGCATAGGTGAGGAATCAAAAAAGCTAAAATGTCTTTTTGAGGATGTTCTTTTTGTTAGTATCAAGCCTTTGTTTTCGCTTCTTAATGCCATTTGTTTTTTTGGAATTAAAATAAATTCCGACCAATTGTTCACAAAGAGTTTTATGGTCTTCATTAATTTTTAAATTTGCGGTTAATAAGCGCTTAACGCAAATTTTAAAAAAATGAACAGACGAACATTTGTTAAAGGAATTTCGGCCACAGTGGCTGCAACCATTGTCCTCCCTTCAGATTTATTGGCTCTTCCAAAGAAAAAAGTAATCGGGATCCAGCTTTACACTTTGCGCGATTTGATAGCTGCTGATTTTTTGGGTACCCTGAAAAAAATCAGGAAAGCCGGTTACAATTCTGTTGAAGCAGCCGGTTATGGCGATCGCAAATTTTACGGTTACTCACCGCAGGATTACAAAAAAATTGTGTCCGACCTTGGCCTTTTGCCCACGAGTTCGCACAGTGGTGTGAATATCGGAAATATCAAACAGGCTATCGAAGATCATCTTGCGGCGGGCATGGACTATATCGTTTTACCCTGGATTCCAAAGGAAAAGTACAATACCGTCGATTCCTATAAAAAACTTGCCCTGGAGTTTAATGAAATGGGGAAATTGTGCAGCGAAGCCGGTTTGAAGTTCGGTTATCACAACCATGCTTTCGAATTTGAAAAAATGAACGGCGAAATTCCTTACGACATTTTACTCGAAAACACCGATCCAAAATATGTTTTCATGCAGGTCGACCTTTACTGGATGGTTTATGGCGGCCATCAGCCCGAGGATTATTTCACCAGATACCCCGGCCGGTTTGAGTTGTGGCATATTAAAGATATGGACAATACCGAAAACCGCGAATGTACCGAAATCGGCGATGGGATAATTAACTATGCCAAAGTTTTCAAAATGAAAGACCTGTCCGGAATGAAGCACTTTTTTGTCGAACAGGAAGCGTTTAAAATGGATCCCATCCAAAGTATCCGTAAAAGCTATAAATTCTTACATTCGCTGACTTATTAATATTTCGATGCCGGAGAAAATCATTCAGGTTGCCATTATCGGGTTTGGCCTTTCGGGAAGAGTGTTTCATGCTCCGTTTTTGCATGTTCATCCCGGCTTTGCTATCCGTAAAGTTGTCGAGAGGAACACATCAAAATCCAAAGAAATTTATCCATATGTTGAGGTTGTGAAGGATTACAAAAACGTGCTTCGGGATCCGGAGATTGACCTTGTAGTGATTGCATCTCCCAATGCGCTTCATTTTACAATGGCCACCGAATGTTTGAAAGCAGGTAAACATGTAATTATCGAAAAGCCGTTTACGCCAACTTCTGCAAAAGCTGAACAATTGATAAAACTGTCCGAAAGTTGTCAACGAAAACTCTTCGTTTATCAAAACCGGCGTTGGGACGGCGATTTCCTCACCATTAAAAATATTCTTCAAAATAATTATCTCGGCGAAATCAAGGAATACGAAGCTCATTTTGACAGGTATCGCCCCGTTTACAATGTAGCAAGCTGGAAAGATGAAAATGTTCCCGCTTCCGGAATTCTTTATGACCTCGGCTCACATCTGATCGATCAGGCTTTGCAATTATTCGGGAAACCAAAAAGTATTTTCGCTGATATCCGCCGGCAGCGAAACGACAGTCCGATTGATGATTATTTTGATGTGCAGCTTTTTTATGAAGGATTTAAGGCCATATTAAAAGCTGGAATGATCGTAAAAATCCCCGGTCCGCGTTACATTATTCACGGCAACAAAGGGTCGTTTGTAAAATATGGAATCGACCCGCAGGAAGTAGCTTTAAAAAATGGTTTAATGCCTGGTCAAAAAGATTGGGGAAAAGAGCTGGTTGAAGATTATGGCCATCTTGCAGGAGAAATTGACGGAAATCCTTTTGATGGAAAAATCCCAACTTTTGCCGGAGATTACTCAGGATTTTACGAAAATGTGTATCAGGTTTTGATCAATGGAAAAGAAATGGCCGTTAAACCTGAAGAAGCGAGGGATATTATCCGGGTGATTGAACTGGCTTATGAAAGTGCTGAAAAGAAAAAAATGATCGAATTCAGATATTAACATCTAATTAAAAAAATATGAACGAAATTAACGAAAACATGATCAGCCGTCGCCGTTTTATTGGCAACGTTGCCACGGTTGCAGCCGGAATTACAATTCTGCCGAGCAAAGTTATCAGTGGCCTTGGCTACACCGCCCCAAGCGACAAGCTTAACATCGCCGCAGTAGGAATCGGAGGAATCGGTGCCGTTAACCTGGAACACTGTGCCGGCGAAAACATCGTAGCGCTTTGCGACGTTGACTGGGATTATGGTGCAGCAACTTTTGCAGCCTATCCTGCCGCTAAAAAATACACCGATTACCGCAAGATGCTCAGCGAAATGGGCAAATCCATCGATGCCGTTATCGTGGCCACACCTGACCACACCCATGCTATCGTTGCCGCAGCAGCCATCAGGATGGGAAAACATGTGTATGTTCAAAAACCATTAACCCACACCGTTTACGAATCCAGAATGCTGGCGCAGCTTGCCCGCGAATACAAGGTTGCCACACAAATGGGGAACCAGGGAAATTCGGGAGAAGGAATCCGTCAGGCTGTCGAATTAATCTGGGATGGAGCCATCGGGGAAATCGAGGAAGTTCATGCCTGGACAAACCGGCCTATCTGGCCTCAGGGCCTGGAGCGGCCGATGGAAACGCCATCTTTGCCGCCAACCATGGACTGGGATAATTTTATAGGCCCGGCAAAATGGAGGCCTTATCATCCATCATACACCCCCTGGAACTGGCGTGCATACTGGGATTTTGGAACTGGCGCGCTTGGCGATATGGCCTGCCACATCGTTGATCCGGCTTTCTGGGCATTAAAACTGGGGCATCCAACCTGTATTTATGGCAGCTCAACTCAGGTAAACACCGAAAGTGCACCTCATGCCGAGATTGTAAATTACGAATTTCCGGATCGGGGTAAAGTGGGGAAAATAAAACTTCCACCGGTAAAACTAACCTGGTACGACGGCGGCCTCATGCCACCGCGTCCTGAAGAATTAAAACCCGGCCAGATCATGGGCGACCGCAGTGGAGGCGTGCTCTTTGTTGGGAAAAAAGGCAAACTGGTTACCGAATGTTACGGCAGGAATCCAATACTTTTACCCGACGAACTTCACAAGGATTATAAACGTCCGGCGCCTTCGATAAGGAGAATTGACAAAGCCATGGAGGGCGGTCATGAACTCGACTGGATCAGAGCATGTAAAGAAAGTCCCGAAAGCAGGGTTCCGACTTCTTCCAACTTCGACTATGCCGGTCCTTTAAATGAATTGGTTGTGATGGGAAATCTAGCTGTGAGATTGCAGGATACCAATCGTAAACTGATGTGGGATGGTGAAAATATGGAAATTACCAACATTACCGATACCGACGAAATCAGAGTGGTCAGCAGCGATAAATTTACAGTTATTAACGGCCATCCTCATTTCGACACAAAGTATGAAACAATGAAAGCCAAACCGGCTTCACAGGAATATATCCGTCATACCTATCGCGAAGGATGGAAGCTTTAAGTTAGGAGTACTTAAAGTACTTAAAGTACTTAAAGTGCCTAAAGTGCCTAAAGTGCCTAAAGTGCCTAAAGTGCCTAAAGTGCCTAAAGTGCCTAAAGTGCCTAAAGTGCCTAAAGTGCCTAAAGTGCCTAAAGTGCCTAAAGTGCCTAAAGTGCCTAAAGTGCCTAAAGT
>CAJATL010000245.1 GCA_903944895.1 uncultured Bacteroidota bacterium | reverse complement strand
GTTGCCCGGGTTATCACCGGAATACAGAAAAACCATTCTCCATGAGCTTTTACATAATTCAATCGGTAGGCAACATCAAATACCTGTGAGAAAACGAATCAATCTGATGATTTTATTTTTAACTCAATTAAAGACCACGCTTTGACTTTTAATGAGACAAACATCGCCGTATTTTTAAAAAAGTATTCAAATCAAGAAGTTATTTATTGCGCCAACCCCGGAAATGCCGGAGATGCCGTGATTGCTCACGCTACGTTCCAACTGTTTGAAAAACTGGACATCAAACTTCAAATAATCAAACACGAAGAAATCGCATTTGACCTGATCATTATAAACAAGAAACCGTTTTAAGCATATAGTCCTGCAGTTATCACAGGCATTCAAAATATCAATAAACATAATGTGGAGCACCCATCAAAAATTGAACAGGCATATTTGCAAATCAACAATGTCTTATCCGTGATTACAATGGTATTATAGCTTGTTTCATAGAAATAATAAATGCGAAAAAACATTTTTTTAAAACCTAAACCAAAGATATCTTAATATGATCCATGCGAATAAAATATTTGGAATTGGGTTAAACAAAACCGGTACAAAAACATTGGGCAAATGCTTTGAGATATTGGGGCTTACACACAAATCATATGACTTTGCCCTTTTAAAAGCATTTGCACAGAAAGATTATCAATCTATCTTTAAGATTTCTGACGAATATGATAGTTTTGAAGACTGGCCGTGGCCTTTATTATACAAAGAATTTGATAAGGAGTATCCAAATGCAAAGTTTATCCTGACCACCCGACTTGATTCAGAAACCTGGTTCCGAAGCCTCTACAGACATTCTTTAAAGACTGGCCCTACCGAAGCGAGAAAAATTGTGTTTGGATATTACATGCCAATGGAAAACCCGGATCACCACAAATTATTCTATGATAATTACAATCTAAATGTTTTGAATTATTTCATCGAAAGACCTTCAAAGTTGCTTTGTGTTAGCTGGGAGGCGGGGGACAAGTGGGACAGACTTTGTTCATTTTTGGATAAACCTGTTCCAAATATACCATTTCCTCATGTTAATAAAACTTAAATCCTACTACTACTTGAAGAAAATTCAGGTGATTGAATATTTAAAAGGCACTAAACCCAACCTCCTGGTTGTAATGGCGGATCAGAGGAGGGGACAAACTATGGAGATGCACTTTAATGTTGGGGGACGTGTTCAGACTCAAAAGTGTTTAGCCGCATGAAGAAGTACTCTTGACAGATGATTACCGAAAAGATATGATTGACCAGTTAGGGCTCAAATACGAATAAATTCAAAAATTGATAATTGCTCACTTAATATGACTAATGGATATCTCATGAAGAACTGTCTTATAATGGGTTTTGGTAGAAGCGGCACAAGCCTTATGGGAGGAATATTACATCAGGCAGGATATTATATGGGAGATAATCTTTATCCTCCACGTGATAGCAATCCGAAAGGTTTTTTTGAATGCGGTTTTATCAATGGGATAAATGAGAAAATTCTCCAACCCTATGATTTCTATCTTCAGGATAAATCATTCCCTGATCTCGGGAAACCACACTCTCCCTACTGTCCGGGCAAAGGGCATCGCTGGCTATCCTATATTTCTAAGGAGGCTCATGTTACATCAAATGATGAATCGGTCTCACAAGACATTAAGAAAGCTATTAATGTCCAAAATTTTGCATATAAGGATCCACGATTTAATTACACGCTTGATGCATGGTTGCCCTATTTAAAAAAAGATATTGTTTTTATTTGTATGTTTCGGGATACTGCTGATACGATTGAAAGCATTATTTTAGAAAGTGCCAGAGCAAAATATCTTGCCAATTTTGCGATTAATTACCAAATTGCAGAACAATTATGGATTAATAGTTATAATCACTTATTCCGAAAATTGAATCAGGGGGAGTATGGTAGAAATTTCTTTTTCATTCATTACAATCAATTATTGTCAGGCTCAGTCATTGGGAGTCTCTCCAACAAACTTGAAATAAATATTGATGATTCGTTTGTAGATCCATCTTTAAATAGAACACGAAGTAATTATAAAACAAGCATAAATGCTCAGTCAGTATTCAAGACACTTTGCAAACTTGCAGATTATAATCCAGGAGATTTTTAAAATCAATTCAATCAGGTTTAACATAAAGCATCACTTAAATAACAGTAAATCTGTGCTAAACTATGAAATCTTTGGTCAAAAAGGTGAAGTGCCAATTGTTTTTGCGGCAAATATCAATTGCGTTATTGTTTGAATAAAGTCAACCTCAAAAAAAAGATATGGTGAAAAATGACGACCAAAAATCCCTCAAACCAAGGTTAAGTCGAATTTTGGACTGGTTTCAGATACCTTTTCGAATTATTTCGACAAAAATAAATCCTAAAACCGCATTAAACCAACATGATTTTGAAACTAAGTATTTAGCGGATTTTGCGATGTCTGAGGCTATTCCCGGAATTTCATTGTTTACAGCAATAAAAAACCGGCATGATAACTTTGAAGAAGTCCTTCAAAGCTGGCTAATGCACAAGCAAATCAATGAAATCATAATTGTTGACTGGGATTCGGAAAAATCGCTTGCTCCTTTGATCAAAAAATACCAGGATGGAAGAATTATACTTGCAGAGGTGAAAAACCAACCCAAATGGGTGCTATCACATGCATTTAACCTCTCCGCCAGGCTCACCACCCGAAACCGCCTTTTAAAAATGGATGCAGATGTCAAAATTATGCCTTCCTTTTTTAATTGTCATAATCTAAAACCAGGAAATTTTTATTGCGGAAACTGGCAAAACCGAAGAAATGACAATGAAAAGCATCTCAACGGCACGGTTTATCTTTATCGTGATGATTTTATAAACGTAAACGGGTACAATGAATGTATAAAAACTTATGGCTGGGACGACACTGACCTCTACAATCGTTTGCAGGAATCAGGTTTGAAACGAAACGATTTTGAGTACGACACTTTATTTCACATCCCCCATGACAAACGCATAATACATCAGGACAAACCAGATTTTTTAAAAAACATTCCTGATGATGAATGTGCAAAATTTACTGTCTCTGTAAATAGACAGTTGGGAACTAAATATGGTATCTGGACAAAAAATCACACGATTTTGCCGTTTAACATCTCAAAGAAAGGTAATCATTTTTATGAATGTGTCCAGGCAGCCAACGATCAAAACCACATTACTGAAGATAAACTGCGACAGAGTGAAAATATAGCCATTATAGAGAGATTAATAGTAATTGACGGGAAATTATCTCCAGCATTATTAAAAAAAACTGGTATGGAAGAACTCATCCTTTTATACAATCTATATTTCGAAAAAAAAACAAACCCGGATTCTAAAGAACGCTATGAAATAATGTCGAAATCTTTTTACGAGGTAATTGATAATTAAGGGGCTGAAATCATGTGTATTAAACATGAATGACGTCAGTCTAAAAATGCACCGAAAAATAAATTACATAATCTGAAATTAAAAAGAAGATAAGACAATTATTATTTATGATACATTTCTTTAAACGCTCAAAATTAATTCATTTTAACAAAGAGAAAACAACTTTTATTGAGGATGTGATAAATCAACCTGGAAATTATTGGTATAAAGTGTTTGATTCAGAAACGATTCAATTAGCTATTTTAAAACAATTTGGTTTTCCAAAAATTACATTTGAAAAATTTATTCCTGACAAATTTCCCGAAATGGGCATACTTGAGTTAAAAAAAGCTTATATTTTCGGGGAAAACGGATGGATTATTAATGAAAATGGATATTGGTTACCCGAATTTTCATGGTATGGAAAGAACTTTAATGAAGTAAGTACAGGCCATGAAACAAGAAATTTTAAGAAATTAAAAGGGACTTGTTTATTATTATGCAGTGACTGGTCACACAAAAATTATGGACATTTTTTACTTGATGCGATTGGCAGATATGAGATTTTTAGAAAAGCAGGATATTCAATTTATGATGTAGATTATGTTTATTGTCCAATTCCAAACTCAAACACAAAGATTTTTTTGGGAAAACTCGGAATACCAATCCACAAATGCATAATTCCTGAATCAGGAATTTCTTATAAGTTTGACAGATTAATAATACCTTCTTTTCCTGGCGTTAGACGTGTTTATCCCAAATGGGTGGTAACCTTCCTAAAAAAAGAATTTACAGATATTTCATCAATAAACGACAGAAGATTATACATACCTCGATCAGGATCGAGAATAATCAGTAATGAATATGAATTAATCGCTATTTTAAAGAAATATAATTTCGAAATTTTTAATCCAGCAGAACACATAAACTCACCTTCCTTTTTTGCTGAAGCTTCAATTGTAGTGGGGGCACATGGAGCTGCATTAGCAGATCTGGCATTTTGTCGTCCTGGTACTAAAGTATTGGAATTAATGCCTTCAGATCATATTTTCCCTTATTGGTACTCTTTATCCTGTGCTGCAGATTTGGATTATCATTTAATGATTGGTAAAAGTGAGGCTGAACGCCCTGAACCAAAAATTGGGAAAAGTCCATATAACTTTTTTATTGATGTGGATATGTTTGAAAATGCATTATCTGAAATGTTATTATAAAAATTATTTGATTTTAATTTTAACTCAATTAAAGACCACGCTATGACTTTTAATGAGACAGACCTGGCCGTTTTTTTAAAAAAGTATTCAAATCAGGAAGTTGTTTATTGCGCCAACCCCGGTAACGCGGGCGATGCGCTGATTGCTCACGCTACGTTCCAACTTTTTGAAAAACTGACCATCAAACTTCAAATCATCAAACATGATGAAATCGTACATGACAAAATAATTTTCTATGCCGGTGGCGGCAATTTGGTTGAAGGCAAATACGAAAACGCTTATTATTTTATTAACAACAATTTCAGGCAAAACCGCGAAATTATCTTGTTACCACACACGGTTCACGGTTATGATGAGTTGTTGCTTTCGGCTAAAAACCTAACTATCTTTTGTCGTGAAAAAATCAGCTATCAAAATTTGGCGGCAATAGGTTTCCCGTCCGAAAGGCTCTTTCTTGCCCACGATATGGCTTTTCTGCTATCGAAAACGGAATTTCAGGACTATCTTATGAATGGCAAAGGCATAGCTAATTGTTACCGCACCGACAAGGAAAGTGCCCGAACATTCGATATGCCAGACGATAATCTGGATATTTCACTTTCGTGGAATGGCGAACTTTGGCACCGGCCCGATTTTACTAAAAACGTTACGCACAATTTAGCCAGTTATATGAGCACTTTCGAAACCATTAAAACCGACCGGCTTCATGTGGCCATATTAGCAGCAATCATTGGGAAAAAAGTTGAATTGTACCCAAACAACTATTACAAAATCAAGGCTGTTTTTGAGTATTCCATCAAAGATGCTTTCGATAATTTGGTGCTTATCGAAGATCCTATACAAAACGAAACGCTGTCAGCGGAAAACAAAATCAACGAACTCCAGGATAAATTGAAAAAACTTGAAGATACTTTGCAGGAAAAAGAGCAGCAAATTGCCGGATTGAACACTATGAAAGAGCAATTAAGCGATGTATTTCAAAGTAAATCGTGGAGGATCACAAAACCTTTAAGAAACCTAATTTCATTTTTTAAAAAACGGTAACTCAAATAAAAGTGATGCTATGAAAAGTTTATTGTTTAGGATGATGCACCCGCGAAAAACACAGATTTTTTGCGTGGGTACCGGGAAGTCGGGCACACATACGCTGGCCGAAATTTGGGGTGATCAACTCAGGACAGCTCATGAACCGGAAACCGAAATCATGCTTGGTTTATATTTGAAATGGAAATCAGGTAACCTTAATGATAAGGCTATCATTGATTTTATTATTCACCAGGATAAAAGACTTTGGCTCGAAGTAAATTCGTCTGCTGTTAACTTTTTATTTCTTGATTTATTGGCTACTATTTTCCCAAAATCAAAGTACATATTAACCATTCGGAACCCCTATACCTGGCTTGATTCCTTTTTCAATCATCAATTAACACGATATTGCTCACCTAACTGGCAAAAATTGAGAGAATTGAGATTTCGTCCGGATTTATATACGCATCCAGAGGAGGAACGCGTATTAAAGGAACATTCGCTTTACACACTCGATGGCTACCTTTCCAACTGGAATGAACATAATAAGAAAGTACTTGACACTATTCCAAAGGAAAGATTATTGAAAGTACGCACCGATCAGATAGCACAAAATCTTGATAATCTCGCCCGTTTTGCAGGATTAAAAAATGGGTCAAAACTTATTGCAAATTGCCACGTATTTCCATCCGAAAAAAAATTCAACATTCTGGATCAACTAAACGCTGATTACCTTGATTATAAAATACAACAACACTGCGGGGAATTAATGACAATTTTTTTTCCTGAGATAAAATCCTATCCAGATGCTTTTAAACAATCATCATAGCATACCAACCATTACTAATTAAAATGGATTTTCACTTTCAATATCCCAGAGTAACCAAAACTGCAATTATTTGTAAGGAACAATTAATTCTTTTGGTATTAAAATTTGAATAATTTTTTGTCTGCTAATTTGCAACTTAGCGCGAATACTTCAAAGCATGAATAATATTCTGATTTCAGTTATCATCCCCAACTTCAACTATGCACAATACATCCAGCAATGCCTGCAAAGCGTGCTGGATTCTGATTTTGACCCGGATAAAATGGAAATCGTTGTGGTGGACGATGCCAGCAACGATGAAAGTTTAAAGTTGGTCGAAGAGGTGATGAAAGGCAGCAGGTTTCCATTCAGGCTGATAAAAAATGAAACCAATATAGGGCTGGTTTTAAGCAGAAACCGTGGCATCAAATACGCAGCCGGGGAATATCTTTTCTTTTTAGATTCGGATAATTACATCCGGAAGGATTGCCTGAAAATCCATGCCGCAACATTGCAGCAAAACCCGGATGCAACGGCGTGTTATGCCCCTATTCAGAATTTTATGAATAAAACCGGCGAATACTGCGGATTGCGGTCAAATCATCCTTTCGATTATCAGAAACTACTCGAAGGGCCATACATTGATGCCATGGCCATGTTCCGTAAAAAAGACCTTATCGAAACAGGCCTCTTCGAAAATAAAATGCCACCTTATGGCTGGGAGGACTACGAACTTTGGCTAAGATTGGGAAAAACAGGAAGGCATGTTGTATTTATTGGAGGCGAACCCCTATCGTTTTATCGTACTCATGCCTTAAACATGTCGCAAAATTACCAACCCGACCAATTCAACCACCTGGTTTATTACCTGAAACAAAAGTATCCCGTAACACTTTCTTTAAAACAATCCGAAACACTGGACAGCCTGATCTATCCCTTAAATCATTATGCACAGCTTTTTTATAAAACCGAAGATGCTGGCTTTAGTGAGCAAAATTCAATAAGGTTTGAGATCAACAAAAATCCTTTTCACTTTAAGCTGCCTGCCGAAAAAAATTACACCGCCCTGCGCATCGACCCCGTGAACGATTACGCAGTTGTTAATCTGAAGCATATAACGTTTTTCAATAATGGACATGAAATCTTCATTAATCCAAAAATTAAATCCAATGCCATTGCTACTGAAAACTCGATTTATTTTTTCTCCGCCGCCGACCCGCAAATAACCATCGAATTTGATGTTCCACTGCAAATTGATGAAGTGGTCATTGAAATTGATTACCTGAAAATCGGGTATGAATCAATAAATGAACTTGACAAGATTATTAAAAACAGGATAGAAAAACTTGATGCGCAATTAACCAGAAAAAGTGAAGAATTAATAGAATTAAGAGACAAGCTGAATCAAGTAGTGAAATCCTTAAAAAATGAGATTGACGGATTACACAAGCAGAACACCGTTTTGAAAGATGAGCTTGCGCAAAATAAAAGCAGTTACTTTTACAAAACTGCCAAACTTCAAACATTAATTCGTCCTTTGATACTTGCCCAATGGCTCAAAGAAAAAATCAGGCTTCGGAAAAATCTGCGGAGGATTAAGAAAAGCGGGCTTTTTGATGAGGAATATTACTTTCAGAATAACACTGATGTGAAAAAATCGGGGGCTGAAGCTGCCAGACACTATCTGGTTTTTGGCGGATTTGAAGGCCGAAATCCATCCAGATTATTCAACAGCTCATTTTATCTTAAAAATTATAAAGATGTTAAAGAATCGGGGATGAATCCCTTGCTGCACTTCATTTTATATGGAAAAGAAGAGGGCAGATTGCCTTTGAGTCGCGGTTTTAATGAAGATCTGCATTTGTTGTTGACCCAATCCGGTGAAGAAAATATTGACGAAATCATTCAATTAAAATCGGAAATAAACCTTTTTCCGGATGCCTATCATAAGTTTCTTCACCGAAACAGATTGACAAATAAAATGACTGACTTTTTGATCGGGAAACAGCAGGAATTTTCATTTCAACCACTTTTCAGCATCATCATGCCGGTGTATAATCCTGCAATTAATTATCTGGATGAGGCTATAAATTCGGTTTCAAGTCAGATTTATCCCCATTGGGAATTAATCTTGGTTGATGACCATTCAAACACGGAAGTCGAAAAGTTTTTAAAATCGTTTAATGATCACAAAAAACTGAAATACAAAAGACTGGACAAAAACTCAGGGGTTTCGGTAGCAACAAATGAGGGAATTCGGCTCGCTTCGGGCGATTACATCATTTTTATGGATCACGATGATGTGCTCGAAAAAGATGCCCTCGTCCAAATCGCGAATTACCTGCAAAACAATAAACCCGGCATTTTATATACCGATGATGGAACCATCAATCATGAAGGATTGGCCTCGTTCCCGGCCTTTAAACCCGGCTGGTCGCCAGAATTAGCCCTTTCATTTTGCTACGTGCGGCATATTGTGGTTTACAGCCGGGCCGTTTTTTTGCAAACCGGGTTTTTAAATCCTGAACTGGATGGAAGCCAGGATTATGATTACTTTTTGCGGGCAACACATTTTGCAAACCAAATCGATCATCTGCCAGTCATCCTGTACCATTGGAGGAATCATAATGATCAACTTCACAAAAACAAAGAGAGCTTAATTGCTGGAATGGTT
>CAJATL010000244.1 GCA_903944895.1 uncultured Bacteroidota bacterium | reverse complement strand
GCAATGCCTTTGGTCGATCCAACAATTATTGATACCGATGATGATGGTGTTTATGATGTGATCGACGATTATCCAACTGATCCGGCAAGGGCTTTTAATAATTATTATCCTGGCGAAAATCAAAAAGGCAGTTTCGCTTTTGAAGATTTATGGCCAGGCAAAGGCGATTATGATTTTAATGATATGATACTGGATTATAATATTAACCAGGTTACCAATGCAGCCAATAAAGTTGTTGATATCGTTTCAAACTATACCATTCGCGCCATCGGAGCTGGTTTTAAAAACGGTTTTGGCTACCAGCTGAATCTCCCGCCTTCGGCAGTTGCAAGTGTAACAGGTTCAAGCCTGGAAGAAAATATTATCACACTTTCAGGCAACGGTACCGAAGCCGGGCAAACAAAAGCCACGATTATCGTCTTCGACAATACCTATAATTTATTTCCAACCATTGCGTCGGGTTTTGTAAATACCAAAACTGATATGCCTTATGTAACGCCTCCAACCATCACAGTTACAGTAAACCTGGCAACACCGCAAACACTCGCTGCAGTTGGGTTACCTCCCTATAATCCATTCATTATTGTTAACAAGGAACGGGGGAAAGAAGTACATTTGCCAGGTTATGCACCTACTTCACTGGTAAATCCTGTTTATTTTGGCACCGAAGATGACGATTCAAATCCCGCTCTTGGCAAATATTACAAATCAGCATCAAATCTTCCCTGGGGCATGCACTTACCGGTTTTATTTGATTACCCTATCGAAAAATCAGCTATTATTAAAGGCCACCTGGTTTTTGATACCTGGGTGATGAGCGGCGGATACAGCTACATGAACTGGTACGAAAATAAACCAGGCTTCCGGGAAGTTAGTTTTCTTTATCAACGTTAATTCATTACATTAAACAAAAAAAATTATGAAAACAAAATCGGTTATTTATTTTTTTAGCAGTTTGATGGTAAGTTTGTTAATACTGACTTCTTCTTGTACTAAAGATGATAAACCTGAAGAAAATGTCACAAATATGGATGAACTTGTTGCACCCGAAGGTTTCAATTTCGAAATGTTGAGCGATGTTAACATACAGGTTTTTGCAAAGGATAACCAGGATGGCCCGATTAAAGGAGCCAGAATCAATATTTACTCCGGAAATCCTTTGGAAGGTGGAGTGTTGTTGCTCAGTGGAATGACTGATGAAAGTGGAGCATTTGAAACCGAGTATCCATTATCAAAAAATATTACCGAATTGTATGTTACAACCGGATACATTGGTTTGCCTTCTGAAACGTTGGTTACAGTTACCGATGGCGGAATAAATACAATCCTTGGCGGGAAAAAACCGCAGCCTACCTTTAAAGACTTTCCCGGTTTTAAATCTGTTGATGCCACCTATCCTTACCTTTGTACCTATAATGCAAGCGGAGTTCCTTCGTGTTTAAATCCACCGGACGACGTAATAGGAAATGGTTTGCTTGCTGATATCAATGCTGCATTACCCGAATATGCACCCGTACCTCAATATCATCCTGAATATCTGGCATCTGGTAATGAAACTGATATTATTCTGAACGAAGCAGCCGATGTGTGGCTTACATTTGTCCACGAAGGTGCCGGATACACGAATGCATTGGGCTTTTATACCTATAATGTTAACAATCCGCCAACATCGGTAAATCAACTAAACATTGTTACCATCGCTTTCCCGAACCTTTCTTTAGAATTCAGTGGTGGTGGGTTACACGCCGGAAATAAACTGTACCTCGGGCAATTTCCTGCTGGTACCGGAATAGGATGGGTTTTGTTTCAGAATGCATTTACTAATGGTGCGGTCAGAACAACCAATCAGAAATTTTATTCTGAACCTGCATTTAATCCGGAAACTCTTCCTGAAAAAAAGCAGCACAACGTTATTTTATATGATGCCGAAAGGCAATTATTTGTCACAGGTTTTGAGGATCAAAACCGCAATGGAAACATTGACAACGATTTTAATGACGCCATTTATTATGTCACCTCAAATCCGCCAACTGCCATTCAAAGCGCAGCAATGCCTTTGGTCGATCCAACAATTATTGATACCGATGATGATGGTGTTTATGATGTGATCGACGATTATCCAACTGATCCGGCAAGGGCTTTTAATAATTATTATCCTGGCGAAAATCAAAAAGGCAGTTTCGCTTTT
>CAJATL010000243.1 GCA_903944895.1 uncultured Bacteroidota bacterium | reverse complement strand
GTTGGTTTAACAACCGGCTTCAACCCACTCTTTGTAACGGGCATGATACATCCCATTCCGGATGGCTCAACAGCGGCCGCTGCAACCGATTTGCATAATGCTTACATCTACCTCAACTCGCTTCCTTTTGATATTGAACTTTTGTATCCTGCCCAGTTTGGTCACAACCTGGTGCTTACTCCGCATACTTATCTGCTAAATGCAGCTACAACATTTACCGACACCCTTTATTTAAATGCTGGTGGCCAGGCCGATGCTGTTTTTGTGATCCAGATCAATGGTGCGCTTTCGACAAGCACCTATGCAAAAGTTGTCTTAATTAATGGCGCACTTGCCGAAAATGTGTATTGGAAAGTTGATGGTGCGGTAAGTATCAACGACTATTCGATTTTTAAGGGAACTGTTGTAGCCAATAATGGGGCGGTACTTCTTGCTACAGGTGTAAATCTTGAAGGAAGGGCCTTTACAACTACTGGTGCTTTGGGTACGACTGCTGTAACTGTTACAATGCCGCTTGGTTGCGGTACCGTTTCGGCACCTGAAATTATAACCCAGCCTACCGACCAAACGGTTTGTGATGATGGCGTGGTAAGCTTTTCGGTGACTGCCACAGGCACAGGTCTGACTTATCAATGGAGAAGAGGTACTGAAGATTTATTAGATGGCGGAAATATTTCTGGCGCTACAACCAATGAGCTTACGCTAAATCCGGTTCTTCCTACCGATGCTGCCTCTGATTACAATGTTGTTGTAACCGGGACATATTCTCCTGCAATAACTTCCGAAAATGTGTCTTTATTTATTCAGGTGTTACCTGTAAATGTTTTTGCCGGAAATGATGCAACCGTATGCGAAACCTGCACATTAACGCTTTTAGAGGCAACTGCCGAAAATTATAGTTCGTTATTATGGACTGCAACGGGTGATGGTACTTTTCTTAATGAAACGGATTTAAACCCTTCTTATATTCCGGGCCCAACTGATCCGGGAACCCATGTAACGCTTTGTTTGCACGTAAATCAAATTGCCCCATGCGAGGGACTTCCTTACGCTGATTGTACTGATTTGTACGTCCAGTTAACACCTTTAGAACCCATGGTGAATGCCGGAGAAGACCAGGGAATCTGTGAAGACCAGATTGCAAATCTATCTGGTGAAGCACAGAATTACAGCAGCCTGATGTGGAGTGGTGGCGATGGTACGTTTTCAGCACCAAATTCGCTGATTACCGATTACACACCGGGTCCGGGTGATATTTTTGCAGGAACAGTTATCCTGTGTTTAACTGCCGAACTCATCATTCCTGAAGCCATTTCGGATGTTGATTGCCTTACGCTTACCCTTAGCAGTTTACCTGTTGTAAATGCCGGTGATGATGCAACAATTTGTGAGACACAAATTTTTGAAACAAACCCGGTAATTGCCAACTATTCGCAATCCTTCTGGACTTCGTCGGGAGATGGTTATTTTGAAAACGAAACTGCGGAAGTTACAAACTACTATCCCGGAACAATGGACCTCCTTAATGGTCAGACATATCTTTGCATGATGGCCATTGGATATGTGCCTTGTTTGTCAGATGTTACCGATTGCATGATACTTTACTTCGAAAAAACACCGACAGCTTTTGCCGGTGACGATGCATCGGTTTGTGCAGGTGGAAACTTACAACTTAACGGCGCTGCTGAAAATTATACTGAAATATTGTGGACAACTTCCGGAACCGGAACCTTCAGTTCGACAAGCTCACTGACTCCGGTGTACACTCCAGGCATTGATGACATTGCGGCCGGAACGGTCGGAATTTGCCTGACCACGACACGTCCGGGAGCTTGCGCTTTTGAAGTTGCCGAGGATTGCCTGATATTAACAATTATCGGCGAAACAACAATTACAGGACTTGATCCTGAGAGAACACTCGATTGTGGTGACTTCGACCTGGTTAACCATACCTTTCTGCCATTGGAACTTTTCCCGGTTATCGAAAATGAAAGCTCAATTCTTTGGACCTCCAGCGGTGATGGTACATTTAACGATCCAACTGCCGAAAATGCTGTTTATAATCTTGGAACTTATGATATTTGGAATGGTGGATTCACTTTATGTGTTGAAGCTATCCAGGAAACCTGCAACTTCGAAGCAAACGCATGTATGAGCATCGTTGTGCCGGTTCAGATAATACCCATCGAAATCCCCGCATGGAATGGTATTTCATCCTATGTTGATAAGAGCGCTTCAACTGTTCCTGCTGTAATGGCACCAGTTGTTAACGAACTTATCATTATGATCAATAAAGCTGGTAAATATTACTGGCCAGAACCAACACCTCCGATTAATCAGCTTGGT
>CAJATL010000242.1 GCA_903944895.1 uncultured Bacteroidota bacterium | reverse complement strand
TACCTTAACAAAAATTATCATGGAAACAAAATACACCCAACATCCACAGGAAATAATTTCAGGTTTACGGACAGATATTTTAAGGATTCTATACTACATGAGTTTGGCGATGCTTATTTTAAGGCATTATAGGAATCCGTTAAAGAGTTTGAAGATACTCAAAGAACTGACCAGGCACCGACGGGAATTCTCCGGAGAAAAAATAAAGAAAATGGTTCGTGTTGATGGAAAGTATTACTGGGACTTGTATGTGCCGGGCTATAAATCGAAAGCCAATGATAACTATATTCTCGGAGAAGCCAACCGGATTTTGCCCATCCACGAAAAAACAAATCGCTTCATCAATATTTTGTTTGCCATCACCAAACGCTGTCATTTAAAATGTGAACATTGTTTTGAATGGGATTCGTTGAATGATAAGGAAACACTGACTTTGCCGGATATTAATAACATTGTGGCTAAGTTTCAGGAAAAAGGAACGGCTCAAATTCAGATAACAGGAGGCGAGCCGCTGCTGATGGTTGATGAGATCGTTCAAATTCTCGATGCTTCAAAGCCCGGGACAGATTTCTGGATTTTTACTTCCGGACATCATTTAACACCCGAAAATGCCATGAAATTAAAGCAGGCTGGGTTAACCGGGGTTGTTGTAAGTCTGGATCATTTCGATCCTGCCCTTCATAATCAGTTCCGGGGTTCAAACAAATCTTTCGAATGGGCTCAGGCTGCTGTTAAAAATGCGATCGGAGCAAAGCTTGTAACTGCGCTATCAATCTGTCTTTCCAGGTCTTTCGTCACCGAATCGAATCTGATGGCATTCATCGAACTCGCCAGTAAAATGGGCGTTTCTTTTATTCAAATCCTTGAACCAAAAGCGGTAGGACATTTTAGCGGGAAAGATGTTTTGTTAAAAGCTGAGCACGAGAAAATCCTGGAAGATTTCTATCTGAAAATGACTTCTGATAAGAAGTTCAGGAAATATCCCATCCTATGTTATCATGGCTACTACCAGCGTAAAGTGGGTTGCTTTGGTCATGGAAACAGAAGTTTGTACATTGATACCGACGGCGATTTGCATGCATGTCCTTTTTGTAGGACAAAAATGGGCAATGCCTTATCCGGTGACCTGGATGACAAAATTGAGCAATTAAAAAATGCAGGCTGTCATCAATACGAAACCGCTTGTTTCTGATGAAAAAGATAAAAACCATCAGCCATCTGCTTAGCGGCAGTTCATTAACCAACCTGATTGTTGTGCTGTTTAAAAACAGGGACCAGATTTCTTTGAAGTTTTTGCCTCAGGTATTCCTCATTTTCATCATTCCTGTCTTGTTTTTCCTACTCCATTTGATCGAAAAGATACTTTATTCGGCTAAAATTGAGAAAACGCCGATAACGAAAGACCCGATTTTCATTATTGGCCATTTCAGAAGTGGCACAACCTATCTACATAATCTTTTTAGTCAGGACAGGCAATTTGGTTTCCCAACAACCTACCAATGCTTTCTTCCGGGTGTTTTTTTGACAGGAAAAAATTTCCTGAAAGCAATTCACAAAACCACTTTGCCTGATAAACGCCCCATGGATGATGTAAGACTTGATTCAGATTTTCCTCAGGAAGAAGAATACGTGATTTCAGGTCTTTCGCCTTATTCCTATTATCAAAGCTATTTCTTTCCAAAAAAAATGAACCGGTTTTTTACCTCATGTGCGTTGGTAAGCTCTGAAATACTGGTGAAATGGGAAGAGAATTATCGCTTTTTAGTGAAGAAGTTTACCTGTGCCTGGCAAGGAAAACAACTGATACTTAAAAATCCGGTAAATACTGTCCGTTTAAAGCACCTGATAAAAATCTTCCCGGATGCAAAGTTCATTTACCTGTACCGCGATTCCGGGCAGGTTTTGAACTCAACATACAAGCTTTTTGACCGGATGTGGGCATTGTATTCTTTTCAGGATATCGGAGAAAACGAAATGAAAAACAACATCCGATCGGTTTACAATCAAACACTTTTGGCGTACAACGAACAAAAGACACTTATCAAAAAGCAAAACCTTGTTGAAGTGGAGTATGATTTTTTTATTAAAAATCCCTTTGCCGAAATCGAACGGATTTATCGGGAGCTTCAAATTCCGGGGTTTGAATTGGCAAAAGATGATTTCGAAAACTATATTATCACCCAGTCATCCTACATTCCAGGCAGTATCCAATTCAGATAAAAGCCTGGCGATTGCTGAAAAAGAGGAAAAGTGGCCGGTGCTGGTTTTTACATAGGGGCTGCTGAATAATAAATAATGAATTGATAATGAGAAATTAAAGTGGTTGTTGAAAAGAACAGTGTGCAAGCATATTTTGCACACAACCTAAAAAAGTTTGCACTTGAATTTTTAGTCTGTACTAAAGATTATCCCAAAGGGATAAAATGTTTATAGAAAATGTTTCAAACGTCTGGATATGCGACCCCATTTGGGGTCGAACATCTTTCAAATAATCATTTTCTATAAATATGCGACCTCTCTGAGGTCGAAATCAATCCAAATGAGTTTTTCAGCAGCCTAATTAATCACTGATCCAAACAAAATTTTAGAGATTACCGATTACAAATATTCATACCTTTGCATTTAATCAAAAACAATTACGATTATGAATATGCTGATGATTATTGGAGCAATGCTTGGCCCGATGGAAATTGTACTTATCCTGTTAATTGTGGTTTTACTGTTTGGCGGTAAGAAAATCCCGGAACTGATGAAAGGCCTCGGAAAAGGGGTGAAGGAGTTTAAAACCGGAATGCATGATGATGTTGACGAAAAGGACAAAAAAACAAATTAGCCTGTGGCGAAATGATGTTAGCAACTTCTTTCGGAGCTTTTAAATTTTGAACTCCACCATTTGAAAACAAAATAATGAATGTGGAAAACCCAAAAAAAATACGTTGGACGGGCACAAATGCCAGGTTTTACGGTTAGCTTTTGCCCGAATGCTTCGATTTAGTTGTAGCAGAATTGAATGACTTTACAAATTATGAAATTCACTTTTATTTATTAATAACTTAAAAACAAATTACTTATGGCAAAAAAATTACTTTTCTTAACTGCAATGTTGCTTTACATTTCGGCAGGTTACTCCCAGGCAACCTTTAATACAGGTGCAATAGGGGTTGATGTAAACGAATATGGCAAAATCGAACTTTCTAATGCTGCCGGCATTTATCAGTTGTGGCGCACCTCCATTTTGGTAGGAACATCTTCAACAGCCGTTTTTGATTACCAGAATGATGCAGAATCTTTGGAAGCAACTGCATTGGTAAGTAATCCTATGCAGAGTGATTACGAAATTTATGGTTCTTTCGACAATTCTTACTCAGGTGATCCACCTGATGTTATCGTAAAACTGAATGCTTATGGCTGGACTAATGGCAACTACATTGTTTTTAAATTCAATGTAAAGAATAACGGATCGGCCGCCTATAATGCCTCCATAGGTCTTGACATTATTCCTTTCATCGATGAGGTGGATGGATATGATACAGTTACCTATAACAGTACCGAAAAAGTTATCAGGATGCACAGGGGAAATCAAACAAACATCGGCATGAAATTGCTCTCAGCAAATTTGTCATCCCTGTATTCATTTGAATATTACGATGGTTATTATGTGGATTCCGATTACTGGACATGGATGAATTTCGGCTCAGTGCAGCCACAATATGTATCTAATACCGAAAGCGGATCAGTTACGATAAGTGCTCAGGCACCTGTTTCACTCGATCCGGGAGAATCCTATAATGTTTACTATGCTATGGCGCTTGGCGCTAATCAGGCAGCAATGCTCGCCAATATTGCCGCTGCCGAAGCAAAGTACACTGGTATGGTTGTTTCTGTTGAAGAAAACGAACTTGCGCCTGATGGATTTACTTTGAACGAAAATTACCCGAATCCTTTTAATCAAACGACCTCGATCAGTTATCGCATAAAAGATGCAGGCTTTGTAAGCTTAAAAGTTTATGATGCACTTGGAAACGAAGTAGCCACCCTGGTTAATTCGGAACAAGCAGGTGGTTTGCATAAAATCGGTTTTAATGCCGCCGGCCTGGCCGAAGGTGTTTATTATTACACCCTTACATCGGATAATCTGGTTAAAACAAACAAGATGGTGGTAACCAGATAGATTATTGGTTAGCACATTTTAATAGTTCCTTTGGATAACATTGTCGGGAAAGCTTAGCAAACATTGAGTTTTCCCGACATTTTTTTTGCTGGCGTGGTGCATTTTTATTTTAAAGACATTTGAAATAAAGTTTACATTTGAGGCTTAATTTGTTTTAAAAAAGATGAAAAATGAAAAGCTTTAAGAAAATTAAAAACAGTAAAAACTGTACAATACTTACCAAATACGTTAGCGATAGTGCGGTTTTACTGTATTTACAAGCGAGTTATCGGCTATTTTAAGAGACACCCTACTTCGACAGACAAACCGACAAATAACAGAAATTAAAATCGTAAATTTGCAACTTAACGAACTGACATAAAATAAATGGCGAAATCCTTAAACAATAATTTACATAAAGCAAAAGAAGGGAAAAACGATGAGTTTTATACAGAACTCAACGATATAGAAAAGGAATTGCGACATTATAAAAACCACTTTAAAGGCAAAACTGTTTTCTGTAACTGCGATGACCCAAGAATTAGTAATTTCTTTCATTACTTTTCATACAACTTTGAAGCATTAGGACTGAAAAAACTAATAACTACTTGCTACAAAAACCAAGACAGAGATTTGTTTAGTACTCACAATTCTGAAAGTGCAATTTATTTGGAATATACAGGCGACAAAAATGGCGACAGAATACCAAACCCAGAAGAAATTGGAATAATCAATTTGCAAGGCGATGGCGATTTTAGAAGTCCTGAAAGTATTGAACTTTTGAAACAAGCCGACATTGTTGTAACAAATCCACCATTTTCACTATTCAGAGAATATATTGCTCAACTTATTGAGTATGACAAAAAGTTTTTAATTATTGGAAATATTAACTCTTTGTCTTACCGAGAAATTTATAAATCTATCAAAGACAATAAGCTATGGATAGGATATAATTGTGCAAGACATTTCAAAAGACCTGATGGTTCTTTATTTGAAGCTGCAAGGTCATATTGGTACACAAATTTGGATATAGCAAAAAGACACGATGATTTAATTCTTTACAAAACCTATTTAGGCAATGAAACGGAATATACTAAATATGAAAACTTTGATGCTATAAATATTGACAGAGCAGAATACATTCCAATAGATTATAAAGGAATTATGGGCGTTCCAATAACATTTTTAGACAAATACAATCCCGACCAATTTGAAATTATAGGTTTAGGAATTTCTAATTCAGGACTTGAAATCGGTGTTCAACCTTATAAAGATGAACACAAAAAATTTAGAAAAGAAATTCAAAAAAGAGGTGCAGTTGATGGAGATTTGTATTTCGTTAAAAATGGAGAAGTTGAAGTTCCATATGCACGAATTTTAATAAAGAACAAGAGGATATGAAGATAGAACTTAAAGAAATAACAGTTAGAGACCTAACAAAAGGCTACCAAGATAACGAAGAAAACGGAGTTATTGGATTTGGTGGTAAGTTAGACATTAGACCACCTTATCAGCGTGAATTTGTTTATGGCGAAAAAGAACGTAAAGCAGTAATTGACACATTACAAAAGGATTTTCCTTTGAACGTAATGTATTGGGCAGTTCGTGAAGACGGAAACTTTGAAGTTATAGACGGACAACAACGAACAATTTCAATTTGCCAATTTGTAAACAAAGATTTCTCGGTAAATGGTTTAGCATTTCATAACCTAACAGACGACAAACAAGCCCAAATTTTAGACTACAAATTGATGGTTTATTTTTGTAGTGGCAAAGACAGCGAAAAATTAGAATGGTTTGAAACTATCAATATTGCAGGTAAAGAACTTACCAAACAAGAATTAAGAAACGCTGTTTATTCGGGTTCTTGGGTTTCAGACGCAAAACGCTATTTCTCTAAAAATAACAGACCAAAATTAGGTGATGATTATATGACAGGTTCGGCAAACCGACAAGAATATTTAGAAACTGCAATTGCTTGGATTTCGGACAATCAAATTGAAGCGTATATGTCCAAAAACCAACACGAACCTAACGCAAATGAACTTTGGCTTTACTTTCAAGCAGTAATAAGTTGGACAAAAGCGACTTTCCCAAAGTACAGAAAAGAAATGAAAGGTTTGCCTTGGGGCATTTTATACAACGAGTTCAAAAATCAAAAATATGACTTTAAGAAATTAGAAGAAGAAGTTACAACTTTGATGCTTGACGAAGACGTAGAAAACAAAAAAGGAATTTACTCTTATGTGCTAACACGAAAAGAAAGGTATTTGAATATTAGAGCATTTAGCGACAACCAAAAACGTGAAGCATTTGAAAGACAGAAAGGAGTTTGCGTAAAATGTGGA
The DNA here is from genome assembly GCA_903944895.1 of uncultured Bacteroidota bacterium. Taxonomy (GTDB): domain Bacteria; phylum Bacteroidota; class Bacteroidia; order Bacteroidales; family 4484-276; genus CAJATL01. Next base: position 7,816 of record CAJATL010000242.1, on the reverse strand, counting down.
GTAACTTTTGAACTCAACGAAATGGAAGCCGACCACATAACACCTTGGCACGAAGGCGGAAAAACGACAGCCGTAAATTGCCAAATGTTGTGCCGACACGACAATAGAATTAAAAGTGGAAAATAGGATGAACGAAAAAAAACAGCCGATAACAGGGGTTTGGCAAAATGGGGGCATTAGTGCTAAATTAAGCATTTGTACTTCTATCAACATTAGTGCTAATTTGAACATTTGTACTTCTAATCCCCCACTTCGCCAAGCCCCAAAACGTTATCGTTCATGCTTAGAAAAGACAAACAGACAACCTGATTATTAAACAAAATTATCATGAAAGATTTAAATGTATCAATATCATTCGCAGAAGAAGACCATGAATTTGCGGAGAAAGTAATAACAGGATTATTAGAAAAAGGAATAAGAGTTGTTTCGAATTCCCAATCATTAAATAATCAAATACAGAATTGGGGTAAAGACTTATTTACTATTGTTGAGGAACATTTTGCTGAAGAGATTAATTATTGCTTAGTGCTTGTAACTAAAAATTATCAAAAATCGAAATGGAATGATTATTCAAAATGTTTTTTATTACAATCTGCTTTTTCTAGAAGGAATTTCATTCTGCCAATAAAAATTGGTAAAAATATATCAAGTTTGTCTGGTCTTAATTTGATTAAATATATTGAAGTTGAAGAAGGCGATTTCCAATTCATTATTGATACATTCATTTCAAAAGCAATGGTTGCAAGTGAAGGCGTCAACTTTTTAAGAGGTTATCAGGATATTGAATCAATTTTAAATCTGTATGACCCCAAAGGAGTGTGGAATAAAATATCCGGTGATAAAGATTTACAAAATGAAAAAGGTATTGGCTTTGATTTATATTTAAATAAAAACAAGTTGTTTAAAACAGTCAATTGTTACGCCCTTTATTTATATGAAGGTATAACAATTAAAAATACTGCAGATTATATTTTGACAAATTATAGTCATATATTTAAAGATAAAGATAAGGTTTTAATTTTAATTCCCTATGAAAGGAAACAGAAAGATTTTGAAAAACGTAAAAATAATATTTCTATAGCTATAAAAGCTTCTAATATTTATTACATAAATGAATTTATATGGGAATATTGTACACCGAAGGAGTTTAGAGATAATAAAAACGAAATTCCTCTTCAAAATTTTGTTACGCCTTATATTCATACAAATCAAGGAGAAAAATTAAAGGCCGATAAATTTTTAATACAATGGTTAAATCAATTTGATGACCCTATTTTAGTAATGAGTGGAACAGGAGGAATCGGAAAGACAACTTTAGCAAAATGGATTGTGAATTATGTGCATAATAATAAGCCTAATACAAGAGCATTATTTATTGAATCATCCGAGATTACCACATATTTACTTAAAAGCCTTGATTTAACTAATGAACTAGACCTTTATAAATTTTATGAAGCGGACTATGAAGATAGAATCGCCACTAGTCAAGCTACTGGGAAAAAATTAGAAAAAGTTGAATTTAAATGCAATTTAGATAATGGGAATATAATTATCATTATTGACGGATTGGATGAAGTAATTACTCGGTTAGGTGAATCTTTCAATATGAATAATTTTATAACCTCAATTTATAACTTTACATCAAATATTGGAAATGGGAAAGTTATTATTACAACAAGAAATTATTTTTGGGATAAATACAAAATAGAAGGAAATAAATTTAAGAATATCGAAGTATGTCCTTTCGATTATGAATTAGCTAAAGATTTTTTCAATAGTTATTTTAATAAAAAAAATGTTTTTGTTGATAAAGCATTAGAGATTGCTACAGCATGGATGCCTGGTAAATCTAAAGAACAGTATATACCGTTTGTTTTGGATTTAGTTACTTATATTATTGAATCTCGCTATGACAATAATATTATTCAAGATTCTCTATTTGATTCTGAAATATTAAATTCTCAAATTTTTAATGACTATTTACTTTTTAAGGTATGTGAAAGAGAATTAATCAAACTTGATAAAGTATTAAGTGTGGACGCACAAATAAATCTATTTATAAAGATAGCATCAGATTATAATTGCAAAATCTCAGAAAAAAAATTGATTTCCGAATTGTCTGAACTTACAAAAAATAGTTATACAACAAAAACATTGGAATCAATCAAATCCCATCCTATTATAAAATGGCTTCCAGATACGAAGGAGCTTATTTTTAAATATGATTTGTTTGAAGAGCATTTTAAAAATTTATATTTAGGTTTATTGATTAACTCAAAGGTTGAATTAAATGCAAAATTAATTCAAATTCTTGCAGATTTTAATACTTATGAATCATTTTTCCAGGATACTTTAATAAGACGAATGAAAAATTTTAATGATGATACAAAATTTCAATTATTAAATATTATTGATGGAATCAAAACGTACAAATTAGATTCATTAGATATCACAAGAGAAATTAAAAATCGAGCCTTATCTTCAATATTCATTTTTATCTTAAAGTATTATAAAGATAATATTACTAAAAATACTGAATTGTTGGAAGAATTTTTTATGGCAAATGGTACTATTTATGACTTGTGTCTCATAAATTGTAATTGTATTAATTCACCCAAATTAATATTTGATTTTTCAAATTTAAAACTTTACAATTGTACATTTCAAAATTATGAATATTTTGGTGACTGTAAATTTGATGACAAAACTATTTTTGAAAATTGTAAATTTGAAAAATTAAGTCTTAAACCAAAAATGACATATTCCTTTAAACCTCATAATTTCAAACATTGTGATGGAGATGATAATTTTAAAGAAATTTTACGCTCAGAGAGTATAGAAAAGGGGAATACCAAGAAAGATATTATAGAAGATGTAAAAACATTTTTATCAAGTTTTTATATGAGGGGACAAGTTAATACTCTTTCTCCAATGCTTTTACGAAAAAAATACAAACAAAAAGTTATTCCGTTAAAAGAAATGATTAGATATTTTGAAGATGCTGGAATTTGTTTTTTTTATATAAGTCCGAAGAGAGAAGAGAAATATGGAATCAGAGATGATTGTAAAGAAATGTTAATTCAATTTATCTCAAATGGTAAAAATTCGTTAAAAATAGAAAGTGTAATAAAAATATTTTTAAATGATTATAAATAACGCTTTATGATTAACCATGATGTTGCTTTCTCCTTTGCTGGAGAAAATAGAAATTTTATTGAAATTATTAAAAATGATTTGGTTTTAAATAATCTCGATGTCTTTTATGACAATGATTTTATTGTTGAGCTATGGGGTACAGATTTGACAATTACTCTTGCAGAACATTATAATAACTCTCGTTTTGTCGTGTTATTAATTGATGATTATTATCTTCAAAAAATGTGGACTTTCTTTGAAAGACAAGTTATTATTGAAAAATATTTAAAATTAAGAGGTAGTGAGTATCTTTTGCCTGTATATTTTAATGATTTTAAGGGAAATGTTCCTGGATTATCAGGACTAATTGGTCATATAAGTTGCAAATCAAACAATCCTGATTATCTAATTAAACTACTTTTACAAAAACTAAAATAATAAATAAAAGCACGAAACGATAACGCAAAAATTACAATAATTGAAAAAACTATTGCAATTTTCTTTTCGTTATAAGCCATTTTAAGACAACACAACATTAACCGACATACAAACATAAAATATGAATATTGGCGACACAATTGACGGAAAATATTTAATCCTTGAAGAAATTGGTGAAGGTGGAATGGGTAAAGTTTTCAAGGTCCAGCAAGGAGACAATTTATTTGCTTTAAAAGTATGCCTTGACAAAGACGAAGAAAGTATAAAAAGATTTAGACGTGAAGTTCGCTTGATGGCAAGTATTAAGCACGACAACGTAATTGAAGTTCTTGCTGAAAATTTAGATGGTGCAATTCCATACTTTGTGATGCCACTTTGCAAGTTCTCCATTGATAAAAAACTTGACAAACTTCAAGCAAATCAAGAACTAGCAATTGATATACTACTTCAAGTCTGCAATGGCATAAATGCAATACACTTATCAGGTATCATTCACCGTGACATTAAACCCAAAAACATTTTAATAAGCACCGACAATAAAGTAAAAATTAGTGATTTAGGACTTGGTAAATTTAAAGACCGTGACAGCACAATATTAACAAGTTCGAATGTTTATATGGGAACACAGGGTTTCATTCCGCCAGAATTTTTCAAATCTGGCGGCACAAAAAATGCAAATGTGAAAAGTGACATTTACCAACTTGGTAAAACCATTTATAATGTATTCACCAATAGAAATCCAACACTAATTGAAAAAGACATTTTACCTGGCGGACTTCTTTATATAATTCAAAAGTGCATTGCAGACAACCCTGAAAATCGGTATAAGTCAGTTGGAGAACTTGAAAATGCTTTGAATAACTATTTACTCTCACTTAAACCGCAAGCCAATCCGACAAATGCTTACGAGAATTTAATAAATATTGCCAAGGATAATTTAAAAGTAAATCAATATGACAAGGACAATGTTGAAGACATAGTAAAAACTCTATTTAATTTCAATGACGACCCTGAAACATTCTTCAAGAAATTCAATGATATTCCAAAACAAATCCTAGAAATAATTGCAGCAAATTTTCCAGCACTTTGCAACGACCTTATAGACGTTTATAGTGCTACGACTGAAAAATACTTTAGAGAATCGAGAATTGACTTTTCAGAAGCCGAACTCGTTGCTAATGCAATGAATAGAGTTTTTAAAGGAAGCAAAGATTTAGAAACAAAGATAAAGGCAATGCGAATGACATTATTTGCTTCAGTTTATTGCAACAGATACAACGCAATGGAAGTGTTTGATTTGATGCTACAGGAGACCAAAAACGACCAAGATGCAGTTGCCGTTGTTGAAATGTTAAAGGACAACTTGGACTCTTATGAATACATTGCTGACAGAGTGCCTTCAACAAAACTTCACCCATTAATTCAAGCTTTACAACTCGAGATTAAACAACGAAAAGAAGAAGAAAATGCAAAACGTAACGCTGATATGGCAGACTGGTAAAAACTCTCAACTTAAATAAAGTGACTGAAAAAGAAAACTCAAACAATTCATTAATTCCAATCACCTCAACTGGTTTAGTTAGAGTTGGAAATTCAATTGAAGTAACAAATAAGATATTAAGCGAATTTAATGATAGAAGATTAGCAAATTTTAAGTTTAAAGGTGAAACAGTATTTCAATACTTTAGAAATAAAGGTGCAATTAATCAACTTGAGATAAATAATGACAAACTGTATATTGGCTGTGGTAGCAATGACGGCTCTCTCGTTGCTTGGGATATTAACAAGAATACCATAAATGTGGAATTTACTGCTATACACGGTATGATTGAAGCTTTATCAGTAAGCTCAAAAAATAATATTGCCGCTATTGGTGGCTTTCAAGATTTTTCAACAACAATTATCGATTTAGAAAACGGCAACATCATTAAAAAACTCAAAGGTCACACAAGAAGCATTTCAGCTGTTAAATTTAGTCCAGACGGAAATTTCCTTATTACTGCAAGTCACGATAAAACACTAAAAGTTTGGGAAACGACAAATTGGAAATGTTTACATACTTTAGAAGGACACGAAGCAATAATTCTATCAATTGAATTCTCCGATAACGGAGAATTCCTATACAGCGGTGGGTGGGATTTTTACATTATAGAATGGGATTTTCAAAAACTAGTCCAAACAAGAAAAATAGAAGCTGGCTGGGATACGAAAATTCTAAAAATCACAAAAGATTGCAGATATTTAGTTATAGGCAGCGGTGATAAATTAATTAGAATTTTTAATTTAAAGAAGAATATTACAGAAACAATTCTTCAAGGTCATACAGACTTTGTATCAGCCCTAGAATTTGCAGAGAATGAGACATTATTATTTTCTGGTGGATGGGACGGAAAAATAATTGTCTGGGACTTTATGGATAGAGAATTGATGAAATCGATTGATGCTCACTCAAGAGAAATTAGTTCGCTAAAATACAATTCAACCAATAAAACACTTACTTCTGGAAGTTGGGATAAAACAGTAAAATTTTGGGTATAGTATGCAAACAGAAGCAGTATTTGAAAATATCGCTGAAAGAATTCAGCAAGAAATTAGCAAAGCACAGAAATCTGTGTTTATCGCAGTAGCTTGGTTTACTAACAAAAACCTTTTCAATGAATTAGTAAATAAAGCAAGAAACGGTTGCACCGTTTCTCTCATTATTTCTAACGACAATATTAACCTAAATTCATCAATTGATTTTGAGCAGTTGCTTACTGCCAAATCAAAAGTTTATAAAATCGGTAACGGTGATACAGAATTAATGCATAATAAATTTTGTGTCATTGATTATAGCACAGTCATTACAGGTTCATACAATTGGAGCTATAAAGCAGAAAGCAATTTTGAGAACGTAATCATTACAAGTAATGACACAACTTTAGCAGAACAGTTCATTTCTGAATTCAATAATATTCGCAAACAATATTATCCAGATGCTGTAAATGAAGAAATTGTTTTTCCATTAAACAAAATCATTAAACGGTTAGAAATTCTTAAAAACTATATTCTTCTTGAAGATATTGAAGAATTAAACAAGGAAAGTTCAAAACTTAAGGAATACGATTTCAATTCTGACTTACAGGAAATTATTGATGATATTAGGAAAGAAGAATTTGGTTCAGCAATCAATAAAATTCAAATTTTCATTTCCAAAAATCAACAGCTTTCAATTTGGACTGACCCCGAAATTGCAGCACTTAAATTAGAAATTAAGAATTTAGAAAACCAACTTAACGGGTATGACAATGAAAAGATAGAACTTGAAAAATTGCTTTCTGAATTTCAACACCGTCATTCAATTGAATTAGGTGAAATTATTCTCGATATTTTGAAACTGCGTAAACTGAAATTCAAAGCAGACAAAACAAAATATGAAGAAGCTGAAAATGACGAAAGGCAATATCGTGAACAGGTTAACACCGAAAAGGAAAAGGAAATCTTTGAATTAACGGACGAGCAAAAATTAGAACTGAAAAAGAAATTTAGGAAGGCCACAGTTTTATGCCATCCTGACAAAGTAGCGGATGAATTTAAGGAAGCAGCCCAAAGAATATTTATTGAGTTAAAACAAGCGTATGATGCAAATGACTTGAAAAAGGTAACTGAGATACTTGATGACCTTGAAAAAGGAAATTTATTCAAAACAAAATCGGAGACAGTTCAAGAAAAAGATTTGTTGAAAGCGGCTATTGCTAAACTGAAAAGACAGATAAATATTCTTGAAACAGAAATCATCACAATAAAAGAAAGCGACACTTTTAAAACAGTAATCAGCATTGAAGACTGGGACGACTATTTTCAAAGAACTAAAGAGAAATTGCAGAGAGAATTTGAAGAATTACAACTTGAAATTGAAGCTTGACATTATGACGAATGAAAGAAAAACGGCTTATAACAGCACCTACCCAAAAGTGGCGGTTCCGTGGTTAAATCAAGCTTCGTGCTTCTATCAAGGTTTGTGCTTAACTGACAGTGAAGTGCTTCGAAATCGCCACCTTCGGGTAGCTGCAAAACGTTGTGTGCTATTTTAAAAAAAAACGTACCAAGATTAAACCTTTCAATGAAAATAATATCTAACCAAGTATAACTATCAAAATAAATAAAATATGATTAGAACATTTTTATTATTTGTCGTGATTTTTACCCTTGGTTGTAACAAGGATGACGACAATCCAAATCCTTCAAATCCTAATGTTATTCC
>CAJATL010000241.1 GCA_903944895.1 uncultured Bacteroidota bacterium | reverse complement strand
CTCTGATAAAAAAATCAACGAAGATATTTGTCGAACGAAAAAATGTATTAGTTTTGCCGCTCGAAAAAAGCCCAGGTGGTGAAATTGGTAGACACACCAGCTTGAGGGGCTGGCGCCTTCACGGGTGTGCAAGTTCGAGTCTTGTCCTGGGCACTGTTGAAATGAAAGCTCTGATAATTAAGTTTGTCAGGGCTTTTTTGTTTTAGTTTTAAAAGTTCAGAAAATATAAAAGTCTCGAAGCTAAAAAGCCGAATTTTTCTTTGATTTTTTTTACAAATGTGGTAACTCTGGCAATAACCAAAATAAATGTTTCTAATCCAAAACTGAAAAAAATGCTAAAAAAGTCTGTTCTGATTTTCATTTCCGGTGTAATAGGCCTGATGATTTGTTCTGGAGCTTTAGAAGCACAGGAGGTGCAGGTGCCTGTCTGCGACAAAATCCAGGTAATCACCCCTTCGATGGCTGCGGAAATTGATTTTTTCTCGGCTTATCCAGGATTTCAGCAGGCTACAGTGTACCAGACACCGGATAGTTTGTTGTTTATCGAAATCCTTTATCAAAAGGATGGTTCCATCATCAGAGAAAGAAAACCGATGAACAGTGAAGACATTAACTTGATCTGTGCTCAGTTGAAGTTGAAAGATGCCGTTGAAGTTGTCGACGATATTGACTTTGATCGTGATGGACGGCGAAAGCTTATTGCTTCAACTATGGCCTACTCGCTGGCGTATTATGCATGGGCGATTCCGGCCTCATTCGATGCCAAATCCGATCAGGCTTACACGGGATCATATCTTTTATTGGCTTCGGCTGGCTTTTTTGTTCCATTGATGGCAACACAAAAAGGCGATATTACCAACGGGATGGCCAAAGGTTATACTTACGGCTGTTTTCTGGGGATTGGCCATGGTATATCTTTGGGAGCACTTTTGACTGGTGATTTTGATAATAGTTTTAATCTTGGAGTAGGCGTATTGGCAAGTATTGGCGAGGGATTAGGCGGATTGTACTATGCCCGCAAACACCAGTTTAACCGGGCTCACATGCGAACTATCGGGAGTATGGGAACCTGGGGTTTAGGCTATGGATTAGGAATTCCGGCCATGGCTGAGAGCGATGAACCTGCGGCCTATGCGGCTTCCTCGATTGCTGTTTCTGCAATCGGAATTTTTGCAGGAGATCGTCTGGCCCGAAAATTCAAACCTGCCGATGGAGATGTCACCGTTATTAATGCGATGGGTATTATAGGCGGAGCAGTGCCACTCACACTAATCTCGACTATTTTCGATGAAAGTGGTTCACCTGCGTTGTATGTAGGAGGTGCCATTCTTGGGTCTTTGTCCGGGCTAACTTTGGGTTATCGAAAGACTTCAATGATAAATTATTCCAGGTCAGATGGAAACCTGATCATTCTCGGCGAAGTGGCCGGAGGGCTTATCGGCGCAGGTGTAGCTACACTTTTACAAACTGATGGCACCAGCGGAGCATGGTTTATTTGTGCTGGACTTGTTGGAGGTTTCCTTATTTCGGATAGCATGGTGCTTAAACGAAAGCGTGAAAGCAATACAACAGGAATGAATCTTAGCTTCGACTTTAACCCGATGGCTTTTCAGAATATCCTCGAAAAAAAATCTTTTGCTATTCAACCGGGAAAGCCGGTCTTAAATGCTGATCTGGCTAAGATTACCTGGCGTTTGTAAAGTTTTTTAATTGCTGATTTTTAAAATGGTATTGTAAACCCAAGCCAGGGGATGGCGATAAAACTATCCATACCTTCTGAAATCGGAATAATAAACCCATAATCGAGACCGGCTTTATTTAGCATTGATCTTCCGCCAATCATAAGTAAACAAGCTACTGTTTCGCCTGTATCAACGAGATAATTTTCGGTAAGAAAATAACCGCGAGGTCCCGTTCTAATCATGCCGCTAATATTAATCAACGGTGTGCTTGCCCAGCTATCACCAGCATAGCCATAACCAAGTCCAAGAGTAAGGTTTTTGTCTCTCGATCCAAAGGTTGAAGAGCCATAAACCATCGCAAATCCGGTACCTTCTACACCGGTAACTAATCCCATTAATGCGCCGCCACCAACGTTTATCTTATCTTTTACAAGTGGTATCGAAAATTTTGGTACCAGCCATACAGGGATGCTTCCGGTACCAAATAAAAATGTTGGTATTAAACCAGCTCCAATCGAAATATTATCGGTTATTCCCACGCTGACCTGATTAAAAAATATCCAGACATTCTGGTAATAGCCTTCACCAGCTTTAAGGCCATAGCCAGTCGGAGCAAAAAAATATCTTGACGACTGCAGGTTTTCGGGCCAGTATTTGCCTTCAACTATTTTAATTGCATCAAGTTTGCTGACCCTTTTAACTTCAGTGCGTGAAATGCTCAGCAAACCTAAATTCTCGGTTTTTAGCGAAATAATGCCATCCACATCTGACATGATTTTACCGATGAAATAATTTCCTTCATTGGTTTCTATCCTGTACAATGCAGTGGTATCAATAACTGCTTGCCCAAAAGCCGACGGCATATTTAACAGTATAATCAGGATTGAAATACTTGTTAAAATGATTTTTTTCATGGCAAATAGATTTAAGCGTTTGGCTAATATTCTCTGAAAGTTGAAAATCAAACATACACAAAATTAGTTGAATTGGAAGCTAAATGCAAAAGTTTGTGGATTGTTTTTGGTCTGAAATCCAATAATTTTGAATTAGTTTTGCACCTCATCCAACCAAAGGAAAAAGATTAAGTAAATGGAGCAGCCGGTTATCGAAGTACGAAATGTCCACAAATCATTTAAGTTGGTTCAGGCAGTAAAAGGAATCAGTTTGAAGATTGCTGCCGGAAGCTTTGTTGCCATTCTCGGCCCTAATGGCGCCGGTAAAACCACCCTTGTCGAGATGATCGAAGGCATCCAGAAACCTGATCAGGGCGAAATCCTGATCCTTGGAAAAACCTGGAAGAACAACGAAGACGAACTTCGCCAGGTCATCGGACTGTCGTTGCAGGAAACGCGGTTTATCGATAAACTCCGGGTGTCTGAAACGATGAGCCTTTTTGCCAGTTTTTTTAAACTGGGAAAAGATCGGGTTGATGAGGTAATTTCCCTGGTTGGTCTGGAAGATAAACGGAAAGCTTTTGTGGTAAACCTTTCTGGAGGCCAACGGCAAAGGCTTGCACTTGGGATTGCGTTGCTGAACAAACCAAAAATACTTTTACTCGACGAACCTACCACCGGCCTCGATCCAAATGCCCGCCGTGAAATCTGGGATATTTTGAATAAACTCAAACAACAATCCGGAACTTCGATGATCCTAACCACCCATTACATGGAAGAAGCCGAGCGGCTTTGCGATTACATCATCATCATCGATAAAGGTGAAATCCTCAAGGAAGGAACCCTCGACCAAATGCTGAATGACGAACAGGGAGAAAAATTTGTGGAATTCTCACTTAAAAATCCGCCTGGTCAACTGCCAACTACCCATGAATTTCCTTCAAAAATCAGTTGGAATGTTGAAGATAGTAAAGGCAGGTTCATCCTTGGAAAGGTGGACAGCCAGCTGCCGTTATTTTTTGATTATCTCAAAAATAATAACCTGCAACTTAACGACATGGAGTGCCGCAGGCTTACGCTGGACGATTTATTCACCTCATTAACCGGACGCCATCTCGATGAATAAATATTTTGCAAACAGCCAGTTATTTCAACTGATTAATGCACATTTTAAAGAATTGATCAGAGAACCGGGGGTTTTGTTCTGGGGCATAGTTTTCCCAATCCTGATGTCGCTGGGATTGGGCGTTGCATTTACCCAAAAGACTGATGTGGTGCGTAAAGTCGCGATCATCGAAACCAATGATGATGGCTCCAACAGCTTAACAAAATCCGATTCGCTTTTAAACTTCAGGGCGCAGGAAATTTCGGATTTATCAACAGATTCTTTTAATTACAGCATCACCATTCCCGATGAGCAATTGGGCAATACCACCTTTTTATTCAGGAAAACCAACTGGCAGCATGCCATGCTCATGCTGAAGCGTGGCAAGATAAACCTGATATTGAATGAAAAAGACGGTAAAACCGAATATCACTTCGATCCGTTAAACCCGGATGCCCAGTTGAGTTATATAAAATTGTCGGCACTTTTTGGGAAAAATGATATTAAACCGGTCACTGAGGTCGGATCGATTAAACCACTTACACTGACAGGTACGCGCTACATCGACTTCCTGATTCCCGGATTAATCGTGATGAATGTAATGATGTCGTGTATGTGGGGGATCAGTTATGGAATTATCGACAGGCGCTCAAAAAAGTTACTCAGACGCATGGTGGCAACGCCCATGAAAAAATCATATTTCCTGTTGTCGCTTATCACTGTAAGATTTGCGATGAATTTTGTCGAATCGGGATTGCTTGTTTTGTTTGCCTGGTTTGCTTTTAATATCAGCATACAAGGGAATTATGCAGCTTTACTGGCCATTTTTATGGCCGGAAATTTTGCATTTGCCGGCATTGCCATATTTATTTCGTCGTACACCGCCAACACAGAGGTGGGCAATGGTTTGATAAATGCCGTTGTGATGCCGATGATGGTACTTTCGGGTGTGTTTTTTAGCTATCATAATTTTCCCGACTGGAGCATTCCGGTCATCCAAAAACTACCGTTAACCATGCTTGCCGACGGAATCAGAAGTATCTTTAACGAAGGCGCCGGATTTGGTGAGATTTACCTGCCATTTGGAATTTTGACACTAAGCGGAATTGTGTTTTTTTCGCTGGGGCTGAAAATATTCAGGTGGCATTGATGGGTCGCAAATCTTCGGTAATGAGGTGATGGCGTTTCTTGCCCTATTTCTCATAATTTGCCTGGCAGTTTGAGCCATTAGCGCCAATCACAATATAATAGGTCCAGATAATTTTTCCATCGGTTTGCAAATTCCCGCTGCCATTGAGTTGCCAGTTATCGCCAATAGTTTGTGTTGGCAGTGTAACCTTATTACCGCTTACAAAGCCGTAAGCCGGATCGAATTCCTGACCCATGAAAGCAAAGTTGTAGATTAAAACTTTGGAGTCAACGGTAGTATCGGCAACTATTTCGACCTCGTAATTTAACCTGATGCAGGATTCGTAAACGGTCCAGGTTCCAAGGAATTGTTCAATGTTGTTTGAGCCAGGATCTGGCATTACTGTATCATCGGTGCAGGAATAGAGCGTTATTCCAAGAAGCAGCGTAATTGCCAGTTTTAGTTTTTTGCTGAAGTGATTTTTCATTGTCATTCTGTTTTTCTGCAAAATTAGTCATTGTTTAAACTTATCAACGGGAATTTGTTTATAAAAATTTTATCAGATACTCAAGATGAACCTAAGGAAAAGGAAGTAACCTAAGATCGGCGTTTGGATAAGTGGGTGACCAATATTTGCATTTCATTCAATCAAAATCAACGGAGAATTGTTCTATGTCATAAATTTTTTTGCATCACATTTGTTCAAGAGTTTTATCTTTGCACGAATTTAAAAATGCACATATTTACTTAACAATACTAAATTTTAATATTTAAAATGATGAAAATCAGAACTTTATTTTTAGCATTAACCGGATTATTTTTGGTTACCATGTATTCTTCACTTTTTAACACTGTTTTTGCACAAGCAAATGTTTATCAGCATGATACAATCAGCATGGAAGCGGGTCGTACGCATGACGTGTTTTATTCTTTAAAAACCGGAGATAAATTCCAACAGGTACGCAGCAACTGGGACATCCAGTTTAGCACGCGCAAATATGACGTCACCATCCGTTCTAATGGTGCGCAGGGCGTTGCTTTGTATGCTTATCCAAATACTGGCATCAGCGGTTGGGGTTCGATGGATACCACTGGTCTTTATATGTGGCCAACTTTGAATGATTCGGATAAAGACTGGGAAATGGGCGCTTTTAACGCAAATGGTACTGGCAGTGAACTCGATTATGGCTGGGGAGTTTACAACATGATTTCGCATAACATAACCGGTGATTCACTTTTTTTCATTAAGGTTCCGATTAGTAGCAGTGAGTACTTTTTTTTGAAATTGTGGATCGTCGAAAAGAACCCGGTTGCTAATAAGTACACCTTTAAATTTGCCAACCTTGATGGTTCCGACGAAAACGAGGTTGTTTTAAATTGTAACGACTTTTCTACCAGGAATTTTGTAGGTTATGATTTTAAAATCAAAGCTTTTGTTGATCGCGAGCCTGCTTCGGCGGACTGGGATTTGCTTTTTGCAAAATACGTTACTTTTTATCAGAATGTGATGTGGTACCCCGTAACTGGTGCACTGCAAAATTACAACGTGGAAGTTGCAGCATATCAGTTGGTCGATACGACCTTAATGGATTTTTCGATTAATGCACTCGATTCAGCCAGCATTTCGACCATCGGAAATAACTGGATTACGCTGATGGGTGGCATGCCACCATCTTATGCTATCACCGATTCACTGGTGTATTTTGTGAGCGACCAGGAAAGTTCAATCTGGAAACTTGTGTTTGAATACTATGTGAGTGCCGAAGGAAAAATCGGATTCAGAAAAATGCTGATCGAAGATCATGCTGGAATTACAGAAACACCGGGTGTTTCAAAAGGAAATATTGCCATTTCACCAAACCCGGCAACTTCATCAACTCAGTTACTGTTCACCGCCGACATGCGTGGTGAAGCAGAAGTGAGCGTAATCAATCTGACAGGACAAACCGTTTACCGGAAGAATATCAGCTATATTAGTGGTTTGAATACCGAAAATATTGATGTTGCAAATCTTCCTGCCGGGGTTTATGTTGTCTCGCTTCGGGCTGGCAACACCTTACTTCAAAATAAGCTGATCAGGAAATAACATGCCAATCCGTTTTCTTAAACATTTCATTCCCCTCTTTTTGGGCTTCATTGCTGTTACCGGCGTTAGCCATGCCCAGCAGGCCAAAATCCGGGTTGTTGACGACAAAACCAGCCAGGCCATAGGCTATGGTAATGTTTGCTTCGAAAGTGTCGACGGATTATCAAAAACCTACCTGGTGACCGACGATAATGGTAAAGTGGACAACCTTGTAAAATCAAAAACGATTGTTGCCATTTCGTATGTGGGTTATCACACTTTGTATGATACCATCATGCCGGGTGAATCGAAAACATTCAGATTGGCGCCGGCTATCCTGAACATGGAGGAAGTAGTTGTAACCGGCCAGTACATGCCTGAACGTACCGACAAATCCATTTACAAAGTACAGGTAATCAGCGCCAAAGAAATCCAATCGCAGGCGGCTGTCAATCTTGAAGAAATCTTATCAACCCAGCTTAATATTAAAATTTCGCATGATGCGGCTTTGGGCAGTAAGATGAAATTACAAGGTATAGGTGGCGAAAATGTTAAGGTTCTCGTGGATGGCGTGCCGGTAATCGGCAGGATGAACGGCGATATTGACCTCAGTCAGATCAGTTTATCGAACATCGAGCGCATCGAAATGGTCGAAGGGCCGATGTCGGTAAATTATGGAACCAACGCGCTGGCGGGGGTAATTAATCTGATAACCCGCGACCACGTCAACAATTTGGTCGACGCCCGTTTGAATACTTATTACGAATCGGTTGGGCAGTATAATTTTGATGGAAGTGTTGGCATTTATAAGGAGAAAAATACTTTTATCGTCAATGGTGGCCGCAACTTTTTTGCCGGCTTTTCGGTTGAGGATACCTCCCGTTCGCAGCAGTGGAAGCCCAAGGAACAATTATTTGGTGAGTTTAAGTACAAACGCAGAATCGGCAAAACCAACCTCAGGTTATCAACCAGGTATTTTGACGAATATGTCCTCGACAAAGGCACGCCACAGCTCGACGCTGATACTGCAAACAACTATTATTTTTACAAGGCCCGCGATGGCCACTATTACACCAAACGCTGGGATAACAGCCTTTCATGGACAGGTTTGTTAGGAAGTAAATATCTCGATGTGATGGCTTCTTACTCCTGGTATGAGCGTGAGCGGGAGGTTTACATAAAAAATCTGGCCACGCTATCCGAAGAATTGTCTCAATCGCCTACCGATTTTGATACCACAAGCTTTGATTCCTGGGTTGTAAGAGGCACGATCAGCCGGTTTTTGATGGATACCGTAGTTTTCAATTACCAGGCAGGCTTCGATATAAATCTTGAATCGGGCAAAGGCAAAAAAATTGAAGGAGGCAAAGCGAGCATCGGTGATTATGCGCTTTTTGC
Organism: uncultured Bacteroidota bacterium; assembly: GCA_903944895.1. Classification (GTDB taxonomy): domain Bacteria; phylum Bacteroidota; class Bacteroidia; order Bacteroidales; family 4484-276; genus CAJATL01. The sequence continues at coordinate 11,993 of CAJATL010000241.1, read as the reverse complement.
CAGCCTTAAATACCGTCCCACACATGCACTGACTATACAGCCGGGCTTGCGTATGGCTTACAATACCGGATATGATGCCCCTTTGACGCCTTCGATAAATGTGATGTACGACCTCAGCGAAAGCTGGCTGGTGAGGGCTTCATACGGAAAAGGCTTCAGGGCACCTTCACTCAAGGAACTTTATCTTGATTTTGTTGACCTTAACCATAAAATTTACGGCTCCGATTCGTTAAAAGCCGAATATTCGAACAGTTATCATTTGAGTTTTAGCTACAAGACCGAAACTACAAAAGTGGCCTTTAAAATTGAACCGGATTTCTTTTATAACCAAATGAAGGATAAGATCGATCTGGTACCCAAAACCATTGTTGAAAACAACAACGACACCACCGAAATCTGGACTTACAGCAATGTTGATTTGTTTAAAACCTTAGGTGGCAGGCTCAACGTGACCTACAATCACAAAGGTGTTTTTAACCTTGGCGTAGGTTTGGCCTATATCGGAACTAACAACCAGTATAGTGAAGCCGTCGAAATGTCTGATGCATACAATTATTATCCGGAAGTTGCGATTAATGCAATTTATGAGATGAAACAGGCCGGCCTTAACTTTGGTTTGAATTATAAATACACCGGAGAGGTAACCATGAACAGGCTCAGTGCAGATAATACGCTGGAAGAATACACCGAAGAAAGCTATAACATGCTCGATATTTCGGTGAACCGATCGTTTTTTAAGGATTTTATCAACCTGGCAATCGGAGCAAAAAACCTGTTTGATGTTAAAGATATCAAGACTTCGGGTGGAGATGGCGGTGGCGTTCATAGCTCAGGAGGTTCATCCATGCCTGTAGCCTGGGGCCGTACTTTTTTTGCGAGTGTAAAATTTAAATTTTCAAAATAGCCAAGATGTTGTTTAACAAAAAACCAAACATATTTTTCTTTTCATTTCTGATGTTGCTGTTATTCAGTTTTACATCCTGCATGAAGGATCTGGAGTCCGACGAAAAACTTGGCACCTATCCGATTCCTGAAGGTGTTAAAATCGGTACTGCTGAACTTGGACCAACCTACCTGAACCAGGTTTTTTACAGTCTCGAAACCAATAAAACAGTCAAAAATTATACACTTTACGATTTTGACCTTGCTTTTGAATCGACACCTGGTGGCTGGCATATTCTGCTAAATTCGTCCCGATTTATGCATGCCGGTAATAGTGGAACTATTGATTTTGACGCTGTAACGGGCTATTCAGGCATCGAAATGAAATTCGACAATTCAAACGGAAGCCTCGATTCGACGGCCATCGGTAACTGGACCAAAATTTCGGCAACCGACACAGCTTCGTTAGGCCAGGTTTACGTGATCGATCTGGGACTTGATGAAGTTGCAAACCCGCTCGGGTACAAAAAAATTGTCATCGACAGCCTGGCTCAGGGGAAATATCATTGCAGGTATGCAAATTTGGATGGCACCGAAGAATTTACTTTTGCCATTCCAAAAATGCCGGAGGTAAGTTTTATAGGATTTACCTTTGCCAACGGAGGTGCTGTTGTTGATTTTGAGCCAGCTTCCAATACTTTCGACCTTTTTATCGGACAATACACCACTTTGCTCTATTCCGGAACCGAGCCTTATCCTTACCTTGTTAGGGGTGTTTTGCTCAACCGCCTTTCGACCCAGGCTTTTTTATACCCGGGAGTTAAAACTTTTGAAGAAATCGAATTTCAGGATATTGCCGGCATTGAATTTTCACCCGCCTTGGATGCAATCGGGCACGAATGGAAATATTACAACCTCGAAGAAGGTTTTTACAGTGTGAAACCTGAAATGGTGTTCATTATCAAAAATCAAAACGATAATTATTACAAACTCCATTTTATCAGCTACTACAACGGTGACGGCCAGACCGGTTATCCAAAATTTGAGTTTAAGAAGTTGAATTAAGAAGTTTGAAGTTAGGAGTACTTAGAGGAGTTAGGAGTACTTGGAGTACTTAAAGTGCCTAAAGTGCGGTCACCGTTGAATTTTCACTTTTCACTTTTCACTTCCTCAACTTTAGGCATTTTAGGCACTTTAAGTACTTTAGGCACTTCTTCCGCTACAACCCGAGTCCCATGCTTACCATTTCGGCAATGTCGTAGTTTTTCATGGTATCTTCCATGTTTTTGTATTTGATGCCGTCGGTCATCATCACCATGCAAAACGGACAGGCGGTGGCGATAATATCCGCTTTGGCTTCGATGGCATCTTCGATACGTTCGAGAAAAACTTCCTTGTTTCCTTTTTCGGCTTCTTTAAACATTTGTCCGCCGCCGGCACCGCAGCAAAGGGCAAAACTCTTGTTGCGCTTCATCTCGATGGTTTTGCACGGAATGGTTTTTAAAACGGTGCGCGGAGCATCGTATTCGTTGTTGCCGCGGCCTAAATAACACGGGTCGTGGAAGGTGACTCTTTTTGATGAAAACATATCGGTGCTTATCCTGATTTTTCCATCTTTGATAAGTTTTTGGAGAAACTGCGAATGATGCAAAACTTCGTAATGAGCATCATTGTCAGAATATTCATTCTTAAAAGTATTGTAATCGTGTGGGCAGCAGGTAATGATTTTTGAAACTTCGTAACCTTTCAAAATTTCGATGATCTGTAAAGTCTGCATTTGGTAAAGCATTTCGTTGCCGGCGCGGCGGGCAGCATCGCCGGTATCAATTTCTTCTTCACCCAAAACAGCATAATCAATTTCGAGATGGTTGAGGATTTTCACAAAATCGCGGCTTACCTTTTTGTAACGGTCGTCGTAGGCGCCGGCCGAACCAATCCAGACCAGGTATTCCGGTTTTTTGCCTGAAGCAAAAACATCGGCCATCACTGGAACCGGGATACTGGCTTCGGTTGCCCATTTCATGCGGTCTTGTGGTGGATATTGCCAGGGTGCACCATTATTTTCGACATTGGTGAACATCGCGTTCAACTCGCCGGGAGCAGCCGATTCTTCCATAAACAAAAAGCGGCGCATGTCCACAATGAGGCTGGGATGGTTAATGTTGACCGGACATTCCTGAGCACAGGCGTTGCAGGTGGTGCAAGCCCAGAGTTCTTCTTCCGAAATATAATTTCGCACCAGCGATTTTTCATCCGAAAAATCTTTGCCTTGTTGAACCAATTGAGGGCCTTTTTCTTTCATCCGGGCGCGGGTGTCCATCATGATTTTTCGTGGAGAGAGTTTTTTGCCGGTGATGTTAGCCGGACAAACCGAGGTACATCTTCCGCACTCGGTGCAGGAGAGCGAATCGAAATAGTTTTTCCAGGTAATATCTTCAATATCTTTTACACCAAAACGGGCGATGGGTTCGGCTTCACCGCTGGCTGGTGCGGCAAAAGCTGCGTTTGGATCCATCATCAGTTTTACCTCTTTGGTCACACTTTCCATGTTTTCGAGTTTCCCGAGGGGTTCGAGGCGGCTCAAAAAAACATTTGGTATCGACATAAACACATGAAAATGTTTGGAATAAGGCAGGGCATTGGCGAAAATGAAAATCGTGACGATGTGCGACCACCAGAAAAATTCGAGCCAAAAATGCGCTGTGTGCCCGTTAATACTGTGTATGGAAATAAAATTACTGGTAATGAAATTGCTCACAGGATAAACTCCAACAAGGTTTTCAGGATGCAGGATGACGTAATAAATGTTCATCCCCATCAAAGTTATCATCAAAAAAAGTATCGCTGTTAAGGCAAGGTTGGCATCAATTTTCGAAATCTTTTTCATCTCGATACCTTTAAACCGGCTTATGTGCATCACCAATCTGCGAATCAGGAAAGCTACAATGGAAATGCCGACCAGCAAAGCAAAAATATCGCCGGCAGCCATCATAAAATCGTAAAACCAGCCCATAAATGCAAAGGATTTTTCGACATTTAAAATGCCATCAAAAACCATTTCGAGGCTGCCAAACCCAACCACACAAAACCCCCAGAAAACCAATGCATGTGCAAATCCCACCAAAGGGAACCTGAAAATTTTGGTCTGTCCGATGGCCACTTTCAGCATTAAAAGAAAGCGTTTCGGGAAATCCCTGATAGGAAAAGGTTTTGTAAGTTTAAATAATAATACGATTTTGGTGACGGTGTAGGCGAAAACGCCAAGGGTAAGCAGTAAAATGATGATGAAGATAATTTGTTTAGTCATACATTTTATAATTTAAGTTCCAATTCAATTTAATTCAACGATTACAATATTAAGCATTTGAAACATATCAGAAGCAGTCTGTTACGCCATGATTTACTATCATTTTAAAAATAAAGCAATTAAAGGAATAATTTAAAAGGATTGTAAATTAGATGTTTTGGTTTGCAGTGTCACCTTAAAAGCCTGAAATGCAAAATCTGAAAGGGAAATTGCAATTTTAATTAAAGGATTGATATTGAGTGCAGAGGATTTTTCAGCATTAAATATTGAGTCCAGTTCAAAAACAGATGATTTTGGGCTAAAGCCCGGTAACTGTCTGGTTTTCAATTGCCCCGACCTTAAGGTCGGGGCAATTTATATTCGTGATATTCAGGGCTTTAGCCCAATTAATTTCATATTCAACACCTTTTTAGACCAGTCTCAACATTGCAAAAATTGAATTAGCAAATTTCGATAAAACCTTTTAATCGTTAGAAAAAGAACCATCTATCAATTTCCTGATTGTAACGATTTCATCAATGGTCAATCCGGTAAATCGGATAATTTTTTCTGTTGGTTCGTTGTCTCTGAGCATTTCAAGAGCAACTTTTTCGATGCCTTTTTCGATACCTTTTTCGAAGCCCTCCTCCCGCGCTGTATCCAACGAGTTCTTCAAGTCTCTGTAATATTTCAGGCTGTCTTCGTAATTCTGATATTCTTCACGGCTAAACTTAGCGATTTCGGCAGTTTCAAACAGTTTCAGAAAAATGTCTTCTTTGAGTTTTTCAGGAATTCGGTCGAGTTTATGAAGATTCCTGAGGATAAAAAGCCACTTTTCGTATTTGCTTTCAAGCTCGTCAACAGTTTTGTTGAACTTGGGCATTTCGAGGTAGATAAATGTCAATTTGTTGTAAAACACCTTTTTAGTCTCTATGTCAGATAGTTTTACATCGTATCTGAATTTATCAGGTTTGTTTTTGTCTTCATCAAAAACAAAATCTAAAATGGCAATGGTGTAAACTTTTTTTAATTCAAAATCCCAGTCACTTCCAATTAGAGCCTGATCGCGAATAGGAAATGTTGAGTAATAAACAGTCCTGTCTTTGAAAAACTTTTGTTTTGTTTTTTGCAATTCGACAATGAATTTTTCACCATATTCGTTGGTGCAATACAGATCAAAAATGGCTTTTCTGTTCAATTCGGTGGTCGAAAGGTTTTCATTTTTCAGATAAGTTAACTCAGTAATTTTACCTTGTTCTTCATGAAGTAATTCATTAAGAAAATCCAACAATAAATCCTTGTTTGGTTCTTCCCCGAAAAGCCTTTTAAAGCCGTAATCGGTAAAAGGATTGATGTATTTTTCTCTAAATTCTGTCATTTTGAATAATTTTCAGGCAAAGATAGGTAATTCCGGCTTTTGGTAGCCCTGGCTTCCAGCAATTTTATAAACTGATGGCTTGCGTCAGAATATCATTAAATTTGCAATTGATTTTCATACCAAAAAGCTTTCAACATGCAACAAAATACCATTTACAAACCTGTGAATAAAATCAGGATTGTAACAGCAGCTTCGCTTTTCGACGGTCACGATGCAGCAATAAATATCATGCGCCGGATTATTCAGTCAACTGGCGCCGAAGTCATTCATCTTGGTCACGACCGTTCGGTGCTCGAAATTGTCGATTGCGCCATCCAGGAAGATGCGCAGGCTGTGGCGATTACCTCCTATCAGGGCGGCCACCTCGAGTTTTTTAAATACATGTACGATCTTTTTCAGGAGCGCGGTGCCGGCCATATAAAAATATTTGGGGGCGGTGGCGGGGTAATTTTACCCGAAGAAGCCGAAGAACTCCACAAATACGGAATCACACGGATTTATTCGCCCGACGATGGCCGTTCGATGGGTTTGCAGGGTATGATTAACGATCTGATGGAAAAATCAGATTTCCCGTCAGGAAAAGATATTGAGCACAATCCGGAGCGCATCCGGCAAAAAGATGTTGGCTACATTGCAAGCCTGATTTCGGCTGTAGAAAATTACCCTGATTCGGTTAGCGAATTTTTAGCTGAAGCTGTGGCCAAAAATACAAATCACCATACTCCGGTTCTTGGAATTACAGGTACCGGCGGTTCAGGAAAATCGTCGCTGGTTGATGAAGTTGTAAGGCGCTTTTTGATCGATTTTCCCGAAAAAACCCTTGCCATTGTTTCGGTTGATCCATCAAAACGTAAAACAGGTGGTGCGCTCCTTGGCGACCGCATCAGGATGAATTCCATCTTCAACCCGCGAATTTACATGCGTTCACTCGCCACACGGCAGGCAAATCTCTCACTTTCGAAATTTGTAAAAAATGCCGTCAGTATTTTAAAATTGGCATCTTATGATCTGATTATTCTCGAAACTTCTGGTATTGGACAATCCGACACCGAAATTGTTGACCACAGCGATGTTTCGATGTACGTGATGACCCCTGAATATGGCGCTGCCACGCAATTAGAGAAGATTGACATGTTGGATTTTGCGGATATCATCGCACTCAATAAATTTGATAAGAGGGGCGCTCTCGATGCTTTGCGCGATGTAAAAAAACAATACCAGCGCAACCATCGCCTGTTCAACAGCGAAACTGCCAAAATGCCGGTTTACGGCTCAATCGCTTCCCAGTTTAACGATCCCGGAACAAACCAGCTTTATAAAGCTTTGATTGAGAAAATTGTCGAAAAAACGGGCAGCGATTTTTCGACTTCGATGAAGCATACTGAGGAGATGTCGGAGAAAATTTACATCATCCCGCCAAAACGCATCAGGTATCTTTCTGAGATTACCGAAACCGTTAGAAAATATAACCACTGGACCGAGGAGCAGGCTGAAATCGCACAGAAACTTTATGGACTCAACCTTTCGATGCAGATTTCAACGGAAAAAGGTGGCAATGAACTGACTGATAATCTCAAAGTTTTGTCAGATGAACTCGCCATCAATCTCGACGGTCGTAACAGGAAAATTATTGACGAATGGGACGAAAAAGTAAAATCATTCAAAGAACCTATTTACCATTATAAAGTCCGCGGACAGACATTTAGCATCGAGACCCACACCGAATCCCTGTCTCACCTGCAAATCCCGAAGATTTCGCTGCCGGCATACAAAGCCTGGGGCGATATTTTGAAATGGAATTTGCGCGAAAATGTTCCCGGCGAATTTCCTTATGCTGCTGGTGTTTTCCCGTTTAAACGCGAAAACGAAGATCCAACCCGCATGTTTGCCGGCGAAGGTGGACCCGAACGTACCAATAAACGTTTTCATTATGTTTCGATCAACATGCCTGCAATCAGGCTTTCGACGGCTTTCGATTCCGTTACACTTTATGGCAACGACCCTGATCGCAGGCCTGATATTTTCGGCAAAATCGGTAACTCGGGGGTTTCGATCTGCTGCCTCGACGACGCTAAAAAATTGTATTCGGGTTTCGATCTGGCCGATGCCAAAACTTCGGTTTCGATGACCATCAACGGGCCGGCGCCAACCATGGTTGGATTTTTTATGAATGCCGCCATCGATCAGCAGTGCGAGGTTTATATCCGTAAAAACGGTATGGAAAAAGAAGTTGAGAAGAAAATAGCTGATTTTTACAATGATCGCGGAACAATCCGGCCATCATACCAGGGAAATCTGCCCGAAGGTCACGACGGGCTTGGCCTGATGTTGCTCGGTATTACCGGCGATAAAGTCTTGCCCCGCGAAGTTTACGAACAAATAAAAGCCGACACCATCTGCCGGGTTCGTGGAACCATCCAGGCTGATATTTTAAAAGAAGACCAGGCACAGAATACCTGCATTTTCTCGACCGATTTCTCCTTAAAAGTGATGGGCGATGTGCAGGAATATTTCTCAAAAAATAATGTCCGCAATTTTTACTCGGTTTCGATTTCTGGCTACCACATTGCCGAAGCCGGCGCAAACCCGATTTCACAGCTTGCTTTTACGCTGGCAAATGGTTTCACTTTTGTCGAATATTATGTCAGCCGGGGGATGGACATCAATGCTTTTGCTCCCAACCTGTCGTTTTTCTTTTCAAACGGCATCGATCCCGAATATTCGGTTTTGGGCCGGGTTGCCCGCCTGATCTGGGCAAAAGCCATGAAACTGAAATATGGCGCCAACGACCGCTCTCAAAAATTGAAATATCATATTCAAACTTCCGGCAGGTCGCTTCATGCTCAGGAAATCGATTTTAACGACATCCGCACTACGCTTCAGGCACTTTACGCCATTTACGATAACTGCAATTCGCTGCACACCAACGCTTACGATGAGGCTATCACCACGCCAACCGAAGAATCGGTACGCCGCGCAATCGCTATTCAGCTCATCATCAACCGCGAGTTGGGGCTGGCCAAAAACCAGAACCCGCTGCAAGGTTCTTTTATCATCGAAGAATTAACCGACCTTGTGGAGGAAGCTGTTTTATCCGAATTTGACAGAATTAACGAGCGTGGTGGCGTGCTTGGCGCGATGGAAACCATGTATCAGCGCAGTAAAATCCAGGAAGAGTCGCTTTATTATGAAACGTTGAAGCATACCGGCGAACTGCCGATTGTGGGCGTTAATACTTTTCTTTCTTCAAAAGGCTCACCAACAGTGATTCCCGGCGAAGTTATCCGCGCAACGCCCGAAGAAAAGGAGTACCAGATAAATATGCTGGAACAGCTTAAAAGAACCTACCATCACGAAACCGAAATTTTGCTTGAGGAATTAAAAATGAATGTAATTCATAATAAAAATACCTTCGAAAACCTGATGGAAGTAAGCAAATGCGCCTCCTTAGGGCAGATTACGGAAGCTTTGTTTGAAGTTGGCGGACAATACAGGAGAAATATGTAAGGGAAAAAATCAAAAATCAAAAGTCAAAACTCAAATCACAAATTTCAGGTAAGACTAATTGAAACCTGCCCACGCTTTGGGCTTGGTGAGGTTTTGGAAGCAGATAAAACCTCACAGGTGGGGTGTTAAAAATTTATTTTTACAAAACGCATACTACTATTTATCAACAACTTACAAATTTTTGGAAAAGCAGGCATTTTCGTTCCAGTTTTTGCTTCTCAAAAAGCTAATCGAAATTGGATTTCTCCCTACGGTCGAAATGACAACAATGTTTGGTCAGGGATTGGGGAGGGGAAAAGCGGACGCGAAGCGTCCGCTTTTCCCCTCCCAGTCACCCCGTCAAGGCCTCTGTCATTTCGATGGATCCGCCAGCTGGCGGAGACTGAGAAATCACTTTTATTACAAATTTTTAGAAATCACTTTTATTACAAAGTATTACTAAAAAAATGGAACGAGAAATACAAAACCAGATTTAACACCCCACCGGAAAGCCTGTTTGCTTTGTTTGTTTTAACGGTAATATTGCAGGATGAAGGCTATGAGTTTGAAATTTTCCGACGAAAAAACGTGCTTTTTTGCGAGCAATTAAATCGACAAAAAACAATAAAATTTGTCCAGGCCAACAACATTTTAATATCTTTGGAATGGTTAATTTCTGATGATTTCATTGGAATTCCAAACAAAAGCAAGCATCATTAAGTTATAGAAAGGCAAGCGGAAAAGTGAAAGAAAAAGACGAAGACAGGTTTTTTGGTGTTTTTAACACCGTTACAGGAGGCGAATTTTTAGACTCGAAATGCATTGGTAAGCCCGTAGATGGTACTTTTGTTTTCCTTCCGGCTGATTATAAAAGCCTTGAACTGAGCAGCGGAATAAAAGCCATGTTTGCACTGATAACCGAGGTTTTGGGTAGCGACGGGAATTTTGGAACCGGAAATCTCAACCACCATATTGATGCGTTGCTCATCGATCACCCTTTGATGGGGAGCAGGGTTGTTGAGTTTGACGAAGAAGTGAATTTTACACCGCCCCGCAAATTTACCCTTCAGATTTTGAGAGATTATTCCGATTACTCCTTCATCAGCCCGTATTTGCTAATTTGTAACGATTTACGGTATCTCAACGGTTACGTCATTCCCAAATACCAGATCAAAGCCGGAATCCACACTTACCCTGCGACCATCAGGACTTTGATCGAATGGCTCGACGAACATGTTACTTCGTCGGTGGCGCACGTCGAAGCCAAACCCGGGTTTAACTATCTGGGTGGCCGCATGTCGCAGCGGGCATATTACGACACCATCCTTGATGTGGCGCACCTGGCCAGGCAGAACGACCATCTTAGCCCACCGCTGCGGTTTGCCAAACGAACCTTCGAGGAATTATTCCACAAGTCGTTTGGAAATATGACCAATGACGAAATTGCCGAAGGAATCCGCAGGCTCTTAAATTCGTATTACGATTTTACGCTGCCGCCTGTTTAGTTTCTTTTTTTGCCGGAAGAGGCAATACACCAGCCATCTCGCCGATAATATTTACAAGTTCTGTTCCGGTTGGGATCACAATTTTTGCATTCGATTTAAGCGAGGCTTCAACGGTTTCGAGTTTTTTTAGCAACTGGGCATTTCCCGTAAAATACCTGTCGGCAGCTTCGTTTACCAACCTGATGGCTTCAGCTTCGCCTTCGGCATGTAATATTTTTGATTGTTTGATGCCCTGGGCTTCCTTGATTTTGGATCGTTTTACGCCATCGGCAACGGTTTCGGCGGCGGTGGCATAATCAATGGCTGCAATTTTCTCGTTTTCGGCTTTTACCACTTTATTCATGGTTTCCTGCACATCTTTGGGCGGGTCGATTTCTTTAAGTTCGGTGCGTACAATTTCGATACCCCACGACTGGGTTTCTTCGCAAAGCGTTTTGTGAAGTTCCGAGTTGATCTTTCCCCGCTCGCTGTTTGCCGATTTCAGTGTTAGCGTCCCGATGATATTTCTCAGGGTTGTCCGGGCGAGGTTTATAATCTGTAGCTTATAATTGTTCACAAAGTACACCGAATTTTTAACGGTTTCCTCTTCTTCTTTAACCTTGAAATATACCTGCGCGTCAACACGTGCATTGAGGTTGTCGTTGGTGATGATTTCCTGGGGTTCGGCATCAACCATCTGCCCGGAGATGTTTATTTGAAACATCCTGTCGATAAACGGGATAATCCAGTGAAAGCCAGGTTTTGCAAAGTGATGGTATTTTCCGGGCCTTTCGATTAAACCGCGTTGCGTAGGCCGCACAATCCTTATTCCTGAAAAGAAAACCAAAAAACCACTCCGATAATTAACGGTTCCATAAGTACCTCCTTTTTTTATTTTATGATGATAAAAATTAGGATAAAAAGCGTCGAAAACTATTATTTTCCAGATTGTTTTATGTTTCTGATATTTGGTGAAAAACCTTGAAACAGCATCATTTTCCGGTGTCTTTACTTTTAAAGAACATTCATTTTTTTGATCAACTTTTACACCGATTCTTCCATACCCACAGTTCCCGTAATTGCGGCAGCAATAAAACAGAATCAGATCATTGAAAGGATTTATTTCTGAGTACTATAATTTCGTGTCATATTCCAGGAAGTCTAATTCTTTTTTCAGCAAATCATTAAAAATTCTTTTTTCCTTTTTTGATAATTCCTTTTTCCATTGCTCATTTTTTCCTTTTCTTAAAAAATTGGCTTTTCTTGATTCACCATTTTCAACGAATTTTTCCTTAACAGCGTTAAACGATTGTTTTTCAATTGCCGCAATTATTGAATCTGCTGGTTTTTCAATGCCAATAAAGCTCAAAATTCGTTCACATTCATTAAAAGGGTTGTTTAATAATGATTCGTATTTTACCTTTAAAACAGAAGAATTATCTAAATATGGAATTAAGTGTTTACCCCAGGAAATTCT
>CAJATL010000240.1 GCA_903944895.1 uncultured Bacteroidota bacterium | reverse complement strand
GGTGCTGTGCACGCTGACAGGTCGGTTACTTCCCGAAACCTGTTAGCGTCGTAAGACCTGACAGCGTTTAATCTTCTTTTTCTGACGCTGTCAGGTCCGCCAACTGGCGGACGCTGACAGGTCGGATGCAACCCAAAACCTGTCAACGTCGTAAGACCTGACAGCGTTTTTTAGAGATTGCTTTTTTAGACGCTGTCAGTCTGGCGCATGCTTACTGGTCTGTTTTTTCCATAACCCGCCGGTGTTACTTTTAATACTATTTTATCGTATTTCTTTCCAGGATTAAGCTCTTTACAACAAAAAGAGAGGCTGCCGCTTTGGTTTTGCGACAGCCTCTCCCGATTTCCTGAACAAAATTTCTTCTAAAAATTCACACTGGTGATAATGCTGGTAATTGTGAAGGTTTTCTTTAAGTTGCCTCCGGAATAGGTGCCTTCGGTGTATAAACCGTCAACCTTGGTTCCGGTGCAGGTTCCGCCGGTGTAGATGGAATAGGATGCTCCGTTTACCAAAGCATCGGATGAAAAAATAATCGAGTAGTAAGCCCTTGACGGCTGGAAAGTCAAAACATCTCCACCCGATGCATTCTGAATATGAAAAAGTGTAGTGGCCGATAAAGATTGTGATGATTTTATCTTCAGACAATACTGATCGGATGAGCTGTTTGGGGCCTGAGTCATGTTGGAATTTGTACCCGAGATCACCAAAAAACCACCATTCATGTCGCAGGTTCCGTTAAAATCCATACCAACTTCGGGTGATTGTGGCGGGCCGTGTACAATGGTTGTTCCTCCGGTAATCAATATATCGCCATTACTATCTAAACCATCACCACCAGATGTACTTGCAACTAGATAACCACCTGTGATTTTTAACAAGCTGCCATCGTCCTGTTCTCCGCCGGTACCAAAGGTTGCGTTGATACAATCGTCGCTTGCAGCCACATGCACATTGCCCCCGTTGAAAGTTATATACGGAGCTTCGAGGCCTTCCTTGGAATTTAGTATCGTCAGTGTGCCATCATTGATGGTAATCGCACTTTCCGATTTTATGCCATCATCCGCAGAGGCAATGGTAATATTTCCTGAATTGATAATCACGGCGCTGTCGCATTTTACGGCTTTAGCTTCGGCATAGTTGGCATTGCCGCCACTTCCTGATACAAGTATTCTTGCGCCTGTGGTTGTAATCTGAACCGTTGGAGCAGCGAACGATGTGCCGATTCTGATGGTTTTGTTGGCATTGAAACCTTTTCCACCTGAACCCGAACTCGAGGTTGTCACCGAACCTCCTTCCAGGGTAATCCTGCTATCAGCATTGAGACAATTAGAAACATAAGCATCGGCCACACCTGATGAATTGGTGTAAGTAGCGCCATTTCCGGTGGCCGTAATATGAAGGCTGCCCGACGCCATCGTTATGTTTCCATCGGCTGAGATACCTCTTCCTGCTTTTCCTGAACTCACCATGGTAATTTCGGCTCCGTTTATCAAAACATCACCATCCGACTTAATAGCTGAACAATAGGAAGGCTCAGAGCCGGAACCGGTTGGAACCAAAACTGCATCGCCTGAATTGTGGATGGTGATGTTCCCTCCGCTTAGAGTGATGAGCGTGTCACATTTTATGCCTTTCGATTGGTCTCCATTGACGTTGATATCTATAACCCCGCCGGAAATTACCAGGGTACTGTCGCAGGAAATTCCTTTTGTATCGTCCGAAATATTCATGGTGGTTACAGTACCTCCCGAAATTTCGATATAGCCTGCATCACCGTCAATTCCATCTCCCGTTGCCGTAACACTTACAGTGCCGCCAGTAATCAGGACACCGTCATTGGCATGAATCCCATCCTTTGCTGCACTGTTTATTGCAATTACACCGCCATTTACCTCAATTTCATCATCGCTGCTTAATCCATGTTGCTCGACACCATGGCTATTAATCGTTAAGGTACCGTTACCTGAAAACACCAGATCGCCTTCACTGAAAAAGGTTCCATCCTGGTCTTCGCCCAAAGGAGGTTCGGAATAAGTTGCTCCATCAGTCATAACATTACTGGTACCATCAGCCAGAACGACAAAAGCTTTTTTATTAGCCTGGTTGTTAATTGCCGGACCATCAGGATTGGTGATATTAATTCCCTTCAGGTTCAGATAAAAACGTTTGTCGGAATAAATCTTAAACATTCCATCGGCAGTATTTCCCGAAAGGTTGTAATGAATATCCTGGATACCGGTTGCTGCATGAACAATAACATCTGAACCTTCAACAGAAACACCAACACCTTCGAATGCCATCGGATTGAAAACCGTGACAAAGGTACCATTGTACATTAATGAAATTTCGCTGGAATGCTCACCAAAAGTTATGCTGTCGATTTCGGTGACTGCAAAGTTAACCAGGGTATCGCCAATCCTGAAGGAAACCATGGACTGATCATTCGTGAAATAAATACTATCGGTCGAGGCAATTGGAGCGCCAAGCGTCATCTTATCCGATTTATGGATGTACATTTTTTCCTGAGCAAACAGGGCCGTTCCAACCATAAAGCTGAATAAAGCAAAAATTACTATTCTCATAATTTGATAAATTTAGATGATAAACCTTGCGCCATCACGAAATAAAGACCGTGGGTAAGTTTACTGATATTGATACTTACTTTTCCTGAAGTAACAGGTTCGGTGATTACCAGTTTTCCATCACACCGGTAAATAAAAATAAACTCAGCCTGGCCGGGAATGCCCTGAATATTGATGATCTCACTAGCAGGATTTGGAAAAATAATAAAATCTGTTGTCGCGATCCCTTCGTTTTCCTCGATAGCAATTGTCATATCGAAATAAAGCTTTTGGACAGAGGAGAGCGAAAATGAATTTACCGTCCCGGTAGTGAGCGTTTCAAGCAAGTCCATTTCCAAAAAGGAAAGTTTTTGAATGGCGTTAAGATTTTCGATGTTGGTAGAGCCATCCTTTAGTTTGATGACCAGCCCCTGGGCAGATGATTCCGCAATTTGGGTCAGAAATAACCCAAACAGGGCCAGATAAAATAGTTTTAGTTTCATTTTTTTTAATTTAGAAAATTCAAATTTTGACCAATTCTCAAGACGTTTCTCCATAAAATGGTTGCATTAGAATAGAAATTTATTAGACAACATATTTCGATAAACATTCCGCATTTAGAATTTTTTTTCATGAGTAACCGGTAAAATATCTTTCAGATTTCTTGATGCTGGTGTTAATGCAAAAGAAAAAAACCCGGCAGTTTTTATAATTCCTGTCGGGGATTTTAAGAATATGATCCAGATTTCAATTCCTTTTTTTGAACTGGGAAACCGGAATTGCAAATTATTTTGCAGTGTGTTTGAAAACTCTGATTTATTAAAAATCCACAAGCGTAATCTCAAAAAT
>CAJATL010000239.1 GCA_903944895.1 uncultured Bacteroidota bacterium | reverse complement strand
TTGCATGAATTAATAACCACCCCTAAAGAATTGAGAATGAAGTGAGATTCCATCATAAACAAAAGATAAATTCGAGAATGACAGTTTAGAAGAGATGGCTTTCTGAGCGGCGGCCAGAAAAGGTAGATTTTGAGCGCCGGAATTTCTTTTTTGCCTCGCTTTTTCTTTTAAAAAGAAAAAAAGAGCGGAAAAATTCAGCTTACGCGGTAAATGTCAGGCGATTAACTACAGCAGATTTACAAATAAATTTTAATCGTCTGATATTTACCGTCTTGGGCGCTTTTTTGGTATCAAAATTTAGCATAAAAAAAATATTGATGCCAAAAAAGTGCAAAAAAGTGGTTAGATTAGGTCTAAATAATGCCTCCTATGGTTGATTATCAGCGTTTAAACCTATGTTTGGAAACTTTTTTAAAGTTTTACAAGGTAATTCTGGACGACCCGCCCAGCGGACGGGGTGCAATGACAGCCCCTTCATATAGCGATATATGACGTGCCACGGTACGAACTATTGAGCGGTGTATTGCGATGTATTGAGCGTGGTGTAATGCCATCGATTGAGCGGTGTATTGCGCTGTATTGAACAACCTATTGCCATCAATTGAGCTGCGTATTGCGCTGTATTGCGTACCCTATTGCCGACTATTCAGGGTGGTATTAGCCGTAATTGCTTGTAATAGGGTTTGTTATGGTGCTGAATAGCGCACTCCAACCAGTGGTTGATATGGGCAACCACTGTTAGAATTGATTTAGCATCACCTGGCATTGAATCTTTTCGGTTGGTAGAGGATTGAAGCCTTTTCAAGGTAGGAGTTTTGGTTTGCTGTAAACTTGGCTATGAAATTTTAGTAGCAGCAGGAAGGTTAGTTTTATACCAGTTTTTTTTGCCGATTCATGAAAAGAAAAACTGGTGCGCGCAAAAAAAATGTTGACGGTACATTTGCGCGCAGTTTTCTTTTTTGCCAGGCTTTTTTCTTTCCAAAAAGAAAAAAGCGGCGATTTTGTAAAATTTTGGGTAAATATTCCTGAAAAATTGCTGTTGAAATCCCAAAAAATGTGTGTCATTAAGCATTTTTTGACCTTTTTTTCCGGAATTTTATATTTAAAAATATGAAATTCAATGTTTTAACCTTTGAAAACTTTTTTAAAGTTTTAACGATAGTTAAATCAGGCCGACCCGCCCTGCGGATTGGGTGAAATGACACCCTGATCAAAAACGGAAATATGACAGCCCTAATTGGCTCTGGTAATAGCCTGTTTAGCGCAAGGAATTAATTGTAATAGATTGTAATATAATCTATTAGAGTACAGAATAGCACGCTCCAACCAGTAGTTGACAAGAGAAACAACAGGTTGGTTGGATTGTTGAAGAGTTAGCATTGAATTACTCAGGTAGCGCGAAGAACAACAACTTTTGGGAATTTTGTTTTACAAAGCCATTAATTCATCGGCAATAAAATTATCGTGTAATTGGATTGTAATTGCAGACCTTATTTATATTTTAATGATGTTGTGAATTAAAATCCCAAATTGATAAAATCTTACAATATTCATTCTGGTTTGCATTTGAAAACCCTATGATTTTCAACCAGGATTATCTCGAAAAACAAACGTCGCAATCTTCACTAACTTTAATCATGTAATCCTTGCCCTGAAGGAAACCGCTAATTGTCGAAATGCCTTGCTCCGGCCAGATAATTCCTGTTCCTTTTACTTCTTTAATCACGATCAGCCGCCCGCCAAGCAACGACATTATTTTTTTGGTGTCCTGCTCATTTCCAGCGCAGGTAAATGTGTTCCAGCCTTTTTTGAAAGTAAAACTAACCTTTTCTTTCCCTGAATCTGTTGCTGCAATCTGGCAATCAATTTCGGTAAAAGCAGTCATTGAAGTGATTTCTGACTGGCCCAGCGGATACCATTTATTGGTGGTTTGATAACTGATGGTGTCGAAGATTATAGTTTCGACATCAATGGTTTTCCCGCCAGCACAAGGCCACGAAAAGAAGCGGAAATGAATGGTTTCAGCATACGAAAAACCGTCCTTTTCGGGAGTATCGGGGTCATCCCCGAAAACAAGAAATGGGATGGACTCGCCCTGCACCAAAAAATTGGCTGCGCCACATTTTAAATTGCCATTATCATCCTCATAAAAACACCCGACATAATCGCAGGTATTGATGCGTATCCCGTTGATGGTTAATGGTGCCCCTTCTTTAATGATGATCAGGTGAGGCGTGGTTGCTGCCGAAAACACGGAATTCCATTCGGGTGGAAAAACACAATCATAGTCTTTGGCGTCTGTACGCTGGTTTTGAAGCGTTGTGAATGTTTCGGTGGTTTGCGAAAAAGCGCTGTTTGCATGGAACGCAAGCAGCATCGAAACTAAAATTACAAAAATCGTCCTTTGTGAGAGGGTTCTTAAAATTGGTAAATCTTTCATTTCTCTGAATTTTTAAAGGCTAAATAATATTTATGATTCGTTTGTCTGCATCTTTTTGGTT
Source organism: uncultured Bacteroidota bacterium (assembly GCA_903944895.1). GTDB lineage: Bacteria > Bacteroidota > Bacteroidia > Bacteroidales > 4484-276 > CAJATL01. The sequence continues at coordinate 9,567 of CAJATL010000239.1, read as the reverse complement.
ACTTTCAAAAAAACAATCCGCCGGTTGGTGCATCCGGAGGACTGTTTGGAAAATGATTTTTATTTACTGCAACACCAGCTTTTTAACCGTAATTAAACCGCCCTGCGCAATTTTTAAGTAATAAATTCCTTTCGGTTGTGAGGTTAGGTTGACGGTGAATTTTTCGTTTCCGGCACCGTTGCTGATCGTTTTACCTTCCGGGTTTATCACCTCCCAAAAAGCTGTTTCGGAAGTTTCGTCAAGTTTTATACAAAAAATGCCATCAGAAGGGTTTGGATAAATATTTGCATCTGTGTTTTCACGATCCGGAATATTAATAGATAAACCCCAGCTAAATGGTGGAAACCCGATAAAAAAGGGAGCAACATAGTTTGCCATAACCAAACGATAGGCTAAACCGGGTTTTAAATATTCAAATTCATGATTTTCGGGTGTCCAGGTAAGCGAATCTTTATAATCGAAAATGGAATGGATATCATCAAGATGCCCGGCAAGCAGTTCTTCGATGGCTACGGGATGATCAGTCAAAACTGGTAAATAGGTCATTATTCCCGAAACCAGAAAAGTCTGATCCAAAACCGGATCTCCATAAATGGGCAAACAGGCCGGCTGGTTTTTAAATTTTGCCTGGTATCCAACTTTATCCCAATCCCCAATCTGATTTATAGGTGGTACCGGTTCGGGCCAATAATACGATCCTGTTACAGTGAGCATAATTTTCAGGTATTCGACAACAGGAGCCATAACTTCGGGAACCGGTATGCCGGATTTTTCGACATACGACGACAACCCGGTAAATCCGATTTTGGTTACCGGAATAAGCTGCATCGGAATATTAACAACAATTTCAGCACTAACGGTTGTGCCGTTTCCTGTTGCCGAAATGGTTAAAACCGCAAGGTTATTTAACCGGTCCTGACGACCAATAAAATAATTGGGGCTGGCAATACCTGCATTGTCAAATGTACCATCACCGCTCGTGGTCCACTGAATATTCTCAGCATTCTGAACCTGTGCATCAACAAAATAGGGCAACCAGGTGCATTCTTCAAAATCGAAATTTGAACAATTAAGGCTATCATCGGTAGCTAAAATGATGATGGGATCGGCTCTTAAAACCGGGATTGAATCGCTAATACCAGCGTTGGCATCGCTGATTATCGGTTGATTGCCGCAGGCTTGCGCTGCCGTTGTCCAAAGGCAAATTGCCGTAAAAATGGCAAAAACCAAAGTCATGTTTTTTTTCATTTTGAAAGAGTTTTTGTAAATATTAATAAGTTTATAAATGTATTGGTGTTTCATTTCGGATAAATAATAGCGGATAATGCAACTTCCTTTTTCTCGCTGTTAACATATTGCAACGGTAAAGATATAAAATTATGTAACATAATATCTGGATATTCTAAATTTTCCCTACTCCACCACCAATTTCCCCGTTTCTTCCAGTCCTTTTTGGTTAGAAATCCTGTAAAGGTATGTCCCGGCAGGCAAAGCCGAAATATCAATGGTTTGGCGGTTGCTGGTAAGCTGGGTTCTAAAAACAGTTTTTCCCGAAATATCCATCAACTGCAAGGTTGCCGAATTGTAAAGCTGGCTAAAGTCAACAGTAATCTTCTCACCGGCGGGATTGGGATAAAGGATGGCTTCGGTAGTTTTAATTTCGATTTCATGTTGACCTGTTGTGGTAACAATTCCATCTTTATTGGTTTTTATGATAATCATTTCCTGCTTATAGTAGGATTGCGGTGGTACTTTGCTGAATTTACCCAATATGACAATTCCGCTATCAGGCGCTACACGCATCGAATAGGCTTCATAGTTGGCTTCTCCTCCAATATAGCGTTGCCAGATTAAGTCCAGGTCAGGTGAAAGTTTGTACAGACAAATAAATGATGGTGCCTGTTGTGGCATAAATTGGTTCAAAATCCCATACGAACTGCATAGGATAAGATTTCCATCGGCTGCATAATCAAGCGAATTGTAATACGCCGGGTAGGATGTCGAATCGGCTAATGGATTAAAAAGATAATCATTTAATAATGTACCGTCTGTTTTCATTTTTAGAACACCAACCTGTTGATTGGTGAATGTTACTGGCTCTCTGTAATTCCCTGAAAGATAAAACACCGAATCATTTAAGCGTAAACTGGTAAAATACATCCTAAAATCATCAGGAATTTGGATGGCTGATAACAACGACAAATTTTTATCATAGTTATAAATAAATCCCTTCAATTGGTCGAGTTTCATCACGAATGCGCTGGATGCAGTTGGGTTTTGTGTTTCGATTAGATCGTAGAGAATTACCGGCGGAATCGCATTTAAATCATGCGATTCGGCAACCAGTTCACCATCAAATGAAATAGTTAGAGAAAATGGTGAAATATTGATATCGGCCACATTTCGATAGGCAGACGAATAGTATCTAAAAACCGTATCAGCCACTACCAATCTTGAAACATGGTGAGTAGATGTATATAAATTATTATCAAGGAAATAATTGAAATGGTCAAGCTCATTAAGCTGCTGGTCAAATTTTTTCATGAAAACCAAAGGCTGGTCAATTTGAGCATTGAATGGGTCTCCGAATCCAAACAAAAAATAGCCATTGTCTTTTTCGATAATTCTGGTACATTCAAAATAATATTCTGTTGAATTTCTCTCCGACCAGGAGTTTACGATTTCGCCGATGTTGTTAACTTCATAAATGTAATTTGAATAATATTGGTTACCCATTTCCCAGGCTATTGCACAAAAAACGATATTGCCCGATGGGGTGAACAGCAAATCACGGGGATAGCACATCTTTGAACTATCAATTTGCAGCACAAATGATGTTTGGGCCGGAAGGAGCGAAACCAGGCCAAAAAAGCAGTAAAACAAAAAATATTTTTTCATAAATTTTATGGGTTTTATTCATCTTAGGAGCTCGATAAAGGGGGATGACTTCATAGTCGTCCCCCTAATTAAATACCTTTAATTAATGATTATTTTTCCGGTTTTCACATATCCGTTTGTCGTAAAAATATAAAAATAGATGCCAGGTCTGGTATTCCGGCAATCCCATATTATTTGTTCAGCGGATTCGTAAAAAACAAGGTTCTCCAGTTTTTCACCATAGCTATTGAATATTTCTATATTTAATTGATTGTTGAACTCCCGGCCGGCATACTCAAAACTAACATACTCCTTTGCAGGGTTGGGATAAACTTTTACCTCTCCGGTTATGGGTGGTTTGATTTGAATTGAGGTTAACGTGTCTTTTATCTCAAATACCCAATAATCTACATCCCAGTTCCCGCCGTGCGGGGTACAGCCTACATCGTACGAGGGACCATAATCAGTCTGCCCGGCTATAACAAAGTTGTTGTCGCTTTTTTTTACGATACCAAATTCTACGATTTCATTTCCTGCACCACCAAAGCATTGTTGGGATAATAGTTCTCCTTCGCTATTAAGTTTTGCTAGCCAAATGTCTGCATCATATTCACTCATGGAATGATTTCCTGAAACGTTACCATCGTTAGAATAGGTGCTCACTACCGAGATCAAGGCCCCGTCATTTGTCTTTAGGATATTTGAACCAGATTCTGTCCTTGAACCACCCAAAGGATTTTGCCATATAATATTCCCCTCAAAATCCATTTTAACTATCCATGCATCCGACTCACCATGCCAACCTGACACATCTCCATCATTTGAAGATGTTGAACCTGTTAAAACATACCCGTCCTCAATCTCAATAATTCCAAAAAATCCATCGTGGTTACTTCCACCATAACAGCGTTGCCATTGAACGTTTAAATTTGAATCGAGTTTAAATAATACACCCTCTACCCATCCGTAGGTATGTGGTGTACAAGTGATGTTCCCAATTCCTCCTTCAAGGATTATCGAATTGCTACCAATCAGGTATCCACCATCAGAAGTTGCTAATATGGCCTGCCCCGTATCAAACCAATCCGTGCCTATAGTATAATCCCATTCCAACTCTCCCTGGTTACTTAGTTTCACTATCCAGGTATCGTTACCGCCATAAGATACGCTTATGTCACCATCATTTGAGCTTGTTTGCCCGATTGCTACAACTCCTCCATCAATAGTAGCATCTCCGGTAAACAAAACTTCACCCATGTTGCCACCAACTATCCTGTCCCAGATAATATTGCCTGAACTGTCTATTTTTACTATCCAGTAGTCCGGTGAATCAGGATAAGGGTCATTACTTATATCTCCATCCGAGGAAAAGGAAAGGCCCAGTAAATAAAAATTGTTGTCAGATGTAGGTATTATTCTGTTAAAGTACTCTAAGTCTGATCCACCATAGGTTTTTTCCCATAAAATATTACCAACTGTATCAACTTTGATTAGCCATCCATCTCCGGCGCCGTGGTAAAATGTTACATCACCGTCGTTGGAACTTGTACCTCCAGTAATTAAATACCCATTGGCTGTTTCCACTATATCTTTTGACAAATCACCATTGCTCCCTCCATAACACTGTTGCCAGGTCAATTGATAATCCTGAGAATGTAGCATTATGCAGTGGAATAACATTAAAAGTAAAGCAATTATTTTTTTCATAAAACAGATAAAACAGGGGGATCACTGATCGTAATCCCCCATACTCGAATTATTTACTGATCACTATTTTACCGGATTTTGAAAGTCCATTAACCTCAAAGGTATAAAAATAAACACCATTGTTTATTTTGCGTGAATCCCATACCTTTTGTCCCTGCGTTCCTGAAACCACAAAACTTTCAATAATTCTCCCGTTCACATCCGATATTTTTATCACACCATCCGAATCAATAGCCGGCAATGAATAGTAGAATGTTGTCCATTCACCGGCCGGATTTGGTTTAACTTCAATATCAGGACCAAAAACTTTACTGAAAGCATTGTAATTGATATTACTACTGCTTTTATAACTTGTATTGTCTCCTTCAATACAATTACAATAGTGGTTGCCGTATGCAAACTCAAGGATTCCCTTTGCCTGGGCGCCGGCTGTTCCAGCGCTGTTTTCAGCAATTGATACTAAATTTACGACCTCTGTACTGTCAAGGTCAAAAATTGTCCTGCCTTGTTGAGCAATATTTACCTGCAGGTTAAGCATATCGGTGTAGTATGTATGTTCGGTCAATTCATTGACTGTGTAGTTGTATAGTGAAGGCATCAGGTTTGCCAGCGAAAGTGCGTTGGTAAAGTTGCCCTCGCTCATATAAGAAGCGATGATCTGCTCGTCTGCTCTTTTACCGCCGATGTTGTCGAACCAGTTGCGAAGTTCGTTATTATCAGTAATTGTATCGTTGATTAAACTTCTTACGATATCGTAAGCTGCACGGGTCTTCACCTGGTTACAATAAGCCATCTGTTGAATGAGTACTGTTTTATAGGTCGAACCTGTTGCTACCTGCTTTAATATGTCGATCATATAAGATGGTAACGGGTTCTCTTTATCCTCGAGGTATGTAATCAACTCATCCTTTTTCAGCTCATCGGGATTAGCGGCAAGTATTTCAAACAGCACCGCATCAGGCAATACATCGGTTTTATCGGCTGCAGTTTTAAGAACCTCCATAGACAAATGCGGAGATTTACCAAGCAATTCAGCCCTCAATTCCCATGTATCCTGTGGCCAGGCGGTTTCAATATCATTAACCGTAGCGTCAGTATTACCTCCGTCTTTCAGGTCATCGTACAGGTTTTTAACATTATTATAATCTGTAAGGTTAGCTGCAAAATCCAATTCAGCCTGCTGTTTTTCTTCGGGTGTCATTACCAGTCCTCCTTCTGAACTACTGCCGCCGCCATGATGAGAGAGGCATTGATTCAGAACCCCGACAACTTCATTGCGCGTAACACGGTAAACCACATCAGGATAGTAGGGTGTGTTTGTATTTCCCGGTGAAGGGGCATAATAATAATAGTTGATCAGGTGATCGCCATCGTTGTAAAAATTGGAATTTGCCCTTTCCGAAAAAGTGTTCCCGGCAGTCATTTGAGTAGAACCAATAGGATTTTGTACACCACCAACATTCTCGGTATTTTTAATCACATTAAAATCCCTCCAGTTCCCAGTGTTTTCGTTGCAGTAGTAGGCCAGGCCATTCCATGTCTCATTTAATTTCCAATTCTTCCCCACCGCATAATTCCCGTAGCTCAGGCCTTCGAAAGTGTTTCCGTAAACCTGGTCGGTAGCCTGGGTTTCGGCAATGTAGATTCCAACATAGTTACCGGCAGGGGCGCCCTGTGCCTTGGTAAAGTAGTTTTCCTCGATGGCAAAGCCGGTGCAGTTGTCCATGTAGATACCATAAGAGGAAGCTCTGTTACCACATTCTTCAATTTCATCATCACTTGCACTACCCAGGTAAAATTCATTGGATAAAATCGAAGCGTTATTGGCATTTGTCATTTCGATACCTTTACTGTTGTTAATAAAAATCGCATCATTCACCATAAATGTATTAATTCCTGTATTATTGGCAATAATTGCTATTCTAAAATTTTCAAAAATGCATTTGTCAAGGCTGCTTTCAGGACATGGGATACATTGAGCTGTACAAACTGCAGAAACATTAAATCCTGCATTGTTAAACGATCCTGGTCCCGGAGAACATTGTATTCCAGTACCATCTGGATTGGATGATTGATTTGTAAATGTACATCCTTTAAAATTAATCCCTTTTACTCCATATAATGTGACATGTGTTCGATCCCAGACAATAGGATTGAGAAGATTGTCGTTAACTTCAAACCAGGTATTTGTAAAATAACTCCTGTTGGGCATCTTATATGATGGATTGATTGGATGGAAATTCTTATAAGGTAAAAAATACACTGCAAAATCATTGTTGATGAAACTGGCGCTTGGTTCAATTAGACTGTTATTGCCAACAACTTGTATAATTCCACCGGCTTTTGCATAATCGTAAGTTCCACTTGGCAAAAAGCCCCCAATAAATGCTCCAAATGATGCGTTTTCGATGATTGCTCCATTTTTCAATTCCAGGTAACCTTGCTGGTAGTTGCCGTTTGCATCAGGAAATTGGTGAGCAGTACTATTACCCCAGACTTCGATACCGGCCCAGAAATTGTTTCCCTCACCACAGATATTGTAATTTGTAAGTTTACCTCCATCAACAATTACTTTTGCACCGGGTTTTATGATCATTCTTGTACCTTCTCCCATAAAAACTGTAGATTTAATTGTCAGTGTATTTCCGGTTTCTACAACAATGTCGCCTGACGAAAATACTGGTTCATCCCATATATCATTTGGATTCACTGTTACAGGTGGCAACATTGATATTACTTCACACAATGCATAATAGGTATTAATTCTTCCATAGCCAAGGTACTTATTCCATCCATATTGATCATATGTATGACTTCCTACTTTTTCTGCTGTATTTCTCAAAATATTACGTATTTCAATATTTGTAAGATTAGGCTTTATCGAAAGCATAAGGGCGGCAGTTGCCGCTACCATTGGAGATGAAAATGATGTTCCCGCCCAGTACTCCGAATAAGTACTAGAGTTATCTAAAACACGAATATCCATACCGGGTGCCGCCAGTTCCAACTCGTTTCCATTATTTGAGAAATCTGTCTCTTCGTCATCATGATCAGTAGCTCCAACAGCAATTACATACTCGCTACTTGCAGGATAACTAATTAAATCAGAATAACCTTCATTGCCTGCTGCTGCAACAAGTAAGACATTATTATTATCGTAGGCATATTCAAAAGCGGCTTCAATATTTTCCAGACCTGGTGGAGTAGAACTCAAACCAAATGACATATTAATAATGTTAGCACCCATTTCAACCGAATACAGAATTGCCGGAGGTATTGAAGCTGTGCTGGAAACTTCTTCCCATTCCCCAGAAACAGGATTCCATTTCCAATCGGTAATCTTTATTGGCAATATCTTTGCACCTCCTATATTCTTTGCAAAATTCCCTCCCGCAATTCCGGCAACATCATATTCATTATTTGTTTTGGCCGCAATTACACCGCTTACTGCAGTACCATGAAATGCCCACCACTTTTCAGGAATAACATTATTGTTCTCAATTATTTGAGCAGGATTTAGTACGTGATTACAGTAATTCCACCCTTTCCAATCATCAATTTTGTAATTCGCATCATCATCAATACCATTCCCCATTTCCGGATCCTCCCAAAAAGGTGTCCAGTCATCTTCTCCTGGATTATGAAATACATTTTCCAAAATCGCATTTTGATCAATAATATCTTCATGGTCTAAAAATAGCCCTTGATCTATTACAGCCACCGTGATATTTTCATTACCCACAGTCAAATCCCATGCCTCGAAAACATCAATCTGATCTAAATACCATTGGTCGGCAATATCAGGATCCTCGGGTATAAAACTGTAGAGTTTTATCCTGTAGTCAAAAATAAACTTTGCAACACGATAATCGTTGTAGATTGAATCACAAACCGATAAATAATTACTAAAGTTTGATAGTTTGTAATTAACATAACTACCCACAGTCTCTCTTACAAACACTAAATTGTAATCCTGACTGAAAGCTAATTTACCGGCCTCATTAGTATATTCCTGGAATTTAATGGTAATACCATCTTTGTCTAACCAAAGTGTATCGTTACCATTAAGTAAGTAGTATTCATTATTAGTTTCGTAAATGGAATAAATTCCAATCGAAGCGTTTTGTGCTGTTGCGCTAAAAAGTACACCCAATAATATTAGAAAAAATAAAGCATTTTTCATAATTTGTAATTTTTAAACAAATTTAAACAAAAATCTCCAACTTTGCCCACCTGTGAATGCCTCAGATTTCCATCCACACGTTAACTCCATTGTTTTTAAGCAGGTAGTTGTATTGCACCTGTATCTTCTTTTGTACTCCGCTCGCGGTCGGGGTTTTGGGCATTAATTACCGGAGCGGAACCATTAAATGAACCTGTTTTTGCCCAACACAAATATGTGTTTATTGGTGTAGTAGTGTTGATATTTGTAGGTGCTGTTGAGGGTTACTTTGCCGCCAATAATAACTGCATACTTCTGCTGGGCATTCAGCGTGCCCATTGTGGCTAACAAGGCCACGATAACTGCTAAAATCATTATTACTCTTTTCATTTTAAAAATAATTTTAAATAAATAAATTTGTAAATAATCCATTATAATTCAATTAATTAGATTGTTTTGTTCGTTGGAATATCAGGATTAATGGCATTTACTTGCCTGCGGTATAGATGCTACGAAGAATCAAAATATTTTTTCATTGCGCTTGTTTTTGATTAATTTCCCTACTCTTTTAAAGATTTTCGGTTTTCTCTTTAGTGACGTCTCATTAGCTTAATAGCAAAATCCTGATTTTGTCACCTCTATTTTAACAAAATAATTTTATCGTATTTTTTAAAATGCACATTATGAATTATTTACCTGCTAAAATATTTTTAAAAAGATGTAACAGGAAGCTCTCCTGCCCGGTAATTATTTTCCCTTTCCCTTCGGCGTACCTGTTAAAATTTATCGTTTTGCCCAGATTGGTAGTAAACCCTTCGGTA
>CAJATL010000238.1 GCA_903944895.1 uncultured Bacteroidota bacterium | reverse complement strand
ATTGTACTCCAAGCAAGCCGACAAGTTTTATGTCGGGCACACTTCAAATGTTGATGAACGACTCAGAAAGCACAACTCTCATCACAAAGGCTTTACTGGTATGGGTTATGATTGGCAAGTAGTTTATTCCGAAACATTTGCTTCTAAAACAGAAGCCTATTCCCGTGAGCGGGAAGTAAAATCGTGGAGAAGCCGGAAAATGATACAAAAGCTTATTGGGGTTGGTTTAGAGCATCCCGACTGACAAGTCGGGAGGGTCATAGGTTCGATTCCTATAACTCCCACGATTTAAAAACAGAGGGTTGCATTAAAAAATGCAGCCCTTTTTTTATGTCCTTTCGAAGTTTTGGTTAAACATTTCAAACCTATTAACCAGCTTAAAGATAGTTCTCGTTGACGGTTTCTGATGATGAGTTTGATTTAAAAAAGCCGGATTATTTTACGGTCGCGAAATGCTTTATGACGGCATTCTTAAAAACCCACCGATTTTCCTCTCTATCGAATTTTCGCCCTGATGGGTGAATTCAAGTATGTAATTACGCCCATATTTACATGAATGCATTTAAATGAAATTTCCTTACAAAATTATTTACTAATTTACAGATTGAATATCAACTATTTAAGTGCATTATTCAGTCTGTTACGAAATCGTTGATAGTTTTGGTATGGTGGTTGCTTAGACTACTTAGGGTATCCGGAAGTAATTAATTAACAAACATTTAACAAATGAAAATCAAACCATTAAAAGCTTGACTTGTTTTATAGAATTACTGTTGTACCGTTTTATTTGTTAACATAAAAGCAGTTCAACGAAACGATAGATGATGACGAATCGAAATCTATAAAACAATGGAAATACAAATGAAAGCATCGATAAGTCCTGATCATATTTTGCATGACCGGAAAGCAATAATGATTTAACAAATCTTAAACAAACTGACATTGTGAATCATAGCTGACCAGTTGTAATTTTATGCCTCGCGATTTAAAAGGAAAATTATCAGTAAATTAATTTAACACGTTCAAATAAATTTTATCATTATGAGAAAATCAGTTACAAATCAAAAAGTAAAAGCGTACAACATGAGAAGATTTTTCATCATGTTTAGCTTTTTGTGGATGACGTTTACCGTAATCCTCACGAATAATTTGGAGGCACAGGTTTGTTGCCCTGAATTTAAACTCAAAGATGCCGTGGAAATATGTCCTCCTGAAGGGGCTTGTCACAAGGATGGCACAAACCCCATTCCTGGAACAGATCGTTCAGAAACATTAGCTGCCTGTAAAGAAAGCGTTCATGTTTACACGGTTTATCCCAACGACCCGGGATTTACTTACACATGGACGGTTACCGGAGGAACACCCACGAACTTTACGGGCAATCCCAATGCTGTTTTGTGGGGAACCGGAAGCAGCGGGTTAATTAAAGTTGTAATCAGCAACCTGGCCATGGGAGGAAATTGCCTCGATTCGATTACCAGGGAAGTTTGTCTGATTGACGGCCCAAAAGCTGATTTCAATCTGGTGCCAAGCCCGGTTTGTTTAAACAGCCCTGTTCATTTTACAAATACTTCTCTTGGTGGAAGTGCTTATTTTTGGGATTTTGGCGATGGCACAACTTCAAATCTGGCCAATCCTCCCGATCATTCCTATTCTGCATCAGGTACGTATACTGTTACACTTACGGCAACTGATATGGGCGCCGGACAATGGACTGTAGTAAATAATAACGGACAGCCTATGGAGATGAAAGTGCCTTGCGGTTGCAGCGATACCATTTCGAAAGTTGTGGTTGTGCTGGATGGTGAAGGTCCAAAAATTGAAACCGATTGTTGTTATGGAACTGTTTGTCCGGGCGATACCACCTCACTTTGCACACCGGTTGTATGCACAACTTACAACTGGACTGTAGCAGGCGGAACAGTTGTAGCGGGTGCCGGGACAAATTGCATCAAGGTAAAATGGGATGCATTTTATACTGTACCAACCACAGTAACACTTTCAACTCCGGGATGTGGAGCTGCTCCCTGTCCTGGTTCTACTACGCTGCATGTTCCGGTTTTATATCCCAACTTGCCGATTATCGGGCCAAGTCCGATTTGTGTCGGATCGTCAGGAACTTTTACATTGCCTACATTACCAGGAACTTATTATAACTGGACAACCACGGCAGCACCCGGCACTTATACTTTTAACAAAGTCGACAGAAATAGTCCTACCGTAAATATTACCTTTTCGACTGCCGGAACCTATATTGTGAAATGTGATTATGATAACCCGTTAGCCGGATGTTTTGGCAGCAGCACTATTGTTGTGGATGTCTTACCTGTATTTTCGATAGTATTCGGAGATGATGTGGTTTGCGAAGGTTCGACAACCTCATACTCCGCCAATGGAACCGCCAACTGGACTATTTCACCTGCGGGCGCTATTATTACCGGCAATGGCACTTCAAATATTTCGGTAACCTGGCCAAATCTGCCGGGGCCTTACACGATTACTGCAACCCCGGCTCCCGGAGCTTTTTGTAATTTAAATGCCTTTAAAAATGTTCAGGTTAAAGCCAAGCCAATCCTGAACAGTATTGTTGGGCCAAACACGATTTGCCCGGGCGAAAATTACACTTACAGCATTTCGTCAAATACCAGCGGCAGCCCTTATTCCTGGATAATCAGTGGCGGAACTGGAATGATCCAGTCAGAAATGGGTGAAGACAAGGATTCGGTGATTGTGAAATTTTCATTACCAGGCCCTTGGACATTGAGCGTGTATCAGGAAATTGAACTCAGCCCTGGTGTTTATTGCCAGTCGTTAACTAAATTTCTCCCCATAAATCCATATCCGGCACCGGTAATTACCGGAAATAGTGCAGTTTGCATTGATGCCATCGAAACCTATACAATTGCAGGTACTATGCCTCCCGAAGGATACCAATGGGAAATAGTCGCACCTAATCAAAACAGGGGAACCATACAGAGTGGACAGGGGACTTCTTCTGTTACAATTCAATGGCATGGCACCCCAACAACTGTTACACTTAAAGCAACTGGTTGTTCTGGAAGTGACACTCATACTGTAACAATAAATGGCCCTCCGACAGCAGTAGCATCATACAATATTTTACCTGTTTTTTGTCTTGGAGGCACCCAAACGCTTATCCTTTCAACTCCCGGAGGATTTTCATACCAATGGTATAAAAATGGAAGTCCAATTGCAGGTGGTGCATCTTTAAGTATTCCTGTATCCTCATTTACCATCGCAGGCACCTATCAATATTATGTTTTGGTAACTCAAAATGGTTGCTCAAAAAAATCAAACATTATTAATGTTGTGATTGAAGACTGCACGCCTGGAACTCCTGGTGGTGGCCCATTACCTGGAAACTGTGCTGCAGTTGCATTTTTCAGGCCTTACGTGGTTTGCGGCCAGGTTTCGTTGATTAACAAATCGTACACCACTTCGGGATCGATTACAAGCTATTTGTGGACTGTCAGCCCTGCCGCCGGAACATCATTTACCCCCAGCGCAACCAGTGCTAATCCTACATTAAATGTTCTTTCATCGGGAACTTACACTGTTACCTTAAAAGTAACTTCATCAACAGGATGCTTTACAACCTGGTCGGAAACAATTAATGTTTTCTTACCAACGGCAAACTTTACCTTTACAACGCCGGTTTGCACGAATTCACCAGCAACTTTTACGGCGAATCCAATTAATCCGCTTTATAATTATGCCTGGAATTTTGGGGACGGCTCTACATCGTTTACTGCAAATACACAACATGCCTACACTACAGCCAGTCCGCCAAATTACACAGTTACGCTGGTCATAACCAACGAAATGGGTTGTGTTGCTTCCAAACAACAATCCATCACCGTAAATCCAACCCCGAATTGTACAATTACGGCATCTGATACCTTGTTTTGCCCTGGTGATTTTGTAACTTTCACCGCCTGTTCAGGTATGAGCGCTTATCAATGGTATAAAAACGGCACTCTAATCAGCGGAGCAAACAGCAGTACTTACAAAGCATACAGTCAGGGTAAATACTGGGTAAGTGTAACCAATAGTTTTGGATGTTCGAGCATTTCAAACAAGATTTACATCTACATGAAACCGCTTCCAAAAGCAAAAATTTCCGGAGATGGTTTGGTTTGCGCATTCCCGGCAACTTCTGTTAGCTTCCCGTTAACGGCTTATTATGATGCAAACTACAACTATAACTGGTTAAGTATTCCCGGGGGTGCTACTTTCAGTCCCAACAACAGTAACCTAAGTTATTTTACCTATGCTTCGATTGCTGTTCCGGCAGTGTTGCCTGCAACTTATCAGTTTATTGTTGAAGTAACAGATGTTGTTACAATGTGTAAAAACTACGATACGCTCTGCATTACTTTTTATGCAACGCCTCCTTTAAGTGTGACTCAGATAAGCCAGTGTGAAGGAACTCCGGTTACCTTAACGCCAAATCCAAATGACCCGTCTCTGTACAATTATCAGTGGAACTCCGGACAAACAACGCCGGTTATCACGGTGTCGACACCCGGATTTTACAGCCTGACCATTACTGATAAATCATCAGGATGCTCGAACACGGCAGATGCGGGACATATTTTTGGAAAACCGGATTTAAGCTTGTTCCCGACGGGTTGCAAGGAAATTTGCACCGACGACACACTCAACCTTTACATTCCGTTGCCGCTCAATCATATCTGGCCTAATAATACATATCCTTCAGCGTATCCTGTGATTGCATGGTACGATAACGGAAGTCCGATTGGCATGGGCAACAACCTTCCTTTTGTAAGCGCTGTTGCAGGTACACATCAGTTTTCTGTTGAAGTTCAAAATAGTTTCGGATGTGTGGATTCGGCGGGTGTTTTATGCCTTACCGTAGCTCCTTGCGATACGATTTGTACAACAGATTTTGGCGATGCTCCCGAAAATGCAAGCTTCGGGTTTAATTATCAGACTACGCTCGCCAATAATGGAGCTTATCACTTTATCACCCCAACCATTTATATGGGAAGTCTACTTGACGCCGAATGGGATGGTCAGCCAACTTTGGGTGCCGATGGTGATGACCTCAATAATCTTGATGACGAGGACGGTGTAATTATTCCTCCGGTCCTGATGCCAGGATCTTCAGTTACGATAACCGTTTTACCATCAGTAAATGGGTTTATTGATGCCTGGATCGATTTTAACCAAAATGGCGTTTGGGATCCGGGAACAGAACATATTTTCACATCCCAATCAGTTTCGGCACCTTCGACAATTCTTACATTTAATGTACCTGCAACCGCAGTCGTCGGAAATTCATATTCACGTTTCAGATACCGTAGTTATTCCGGTACCATGAATGCTTTTGGTGGTGCACTCAATGGTGAGGTTGAAGATTATCCTGTTCATATCGGTGAAATTCCAAACGGCGAATTGGACTTTGGTGATGCTCCTGAAAATTCAAATACCTGCGGATATCCTACAACTTTGGCCTGCAATGGCGCACGACATCTTATTGTCCCGACCATTTTCATGGGAACAATGATTGATCCTGAAGGTAACGGTCAGCAAACAACCCTGGCAAACGGGGATGATGTTAACGGTATTGATGATGAAGATGGCGTAACCCTCCCGGCAATTCTGGTTCCAGGTTTACTGGTGAATTATACGGTTCAGGCTTCGGTTAACGGATATCTGGATGCGTGGATGGACTTTAACCAGGATGGTGACTGGGCTGATGCAGGTGAGCAGATTTGCACCACACTCGCTATAACAGCAACATTAAACAATCTTTCATTTACTGTGCCTCTCACTGCTTCGATAGGTAACTCCTACTCGAGATTCAGATTCCGCGATTACTTTGGGGTAATGAATTTTGACGGAATCGCTCAAAATGGCGAAGTTGAAGACTACCCTGTTTATATCGGTGAAGCGCCCGAATGTTGCATCGACTTTGGTGATGCTCCTGAGCAATATCCAACTTTGATTTCGAATAACGGAGCCGGCCATATCAATTATGGGTTCCTCAAATTAGGCAGCCTGATCGATAATGAACCTGATGGTCAGCCTACGCCAACTGCACTGGGTGATGATAACAATATTTCGGATGATGAAGATGGCGTTCAGTTTGTCGGATCATTATCGGTTGGAAATGTTGCCACCGTTAACGTGGTTGCTTCGGGTGCCGGGTTCCTCAATGCCTGGATGGATTTTAACAGCAACGGAAGCTGGGCAGAAAGTGGAGAGCAGATCTTCTTCAACCAGCCGCTAACAGCAGGAACGAATACACTTACTTTTAATGTTCCCGCAACAGCCTCAACCGGAAAAACATATGCACGCTTCAGGTTCGACTCACAGGGGAATTTATCTTACACCGGACTTGCCATTGATGGTGAGGTTGAAGATTACCTGGTTAAAGTAAAACCAAACTGGAAGCCTGAGCAAACCAACAGCACTCATCTTATCGCTATTCCAGCCGATATTTCGATGCTTGAACCAGATGATGTAATCGGTGTTTTTTATCAGGATAATGAAGGTGTTGAAAAATGTGGCGGAATGGTTGAATATACCAACAAAGGTGAAGTTTTGGTTGCCTTTGGCGACGATAACACCACACCGGACATTAAAGAAGGCTTTGCTGACGGAGAAGCTTTTGTTTGGAAATTACATCAAAGCTCAACAGGAATCGTAAAAGACGTTCAGGTTAGATACGATACCATGTTGCCAAATTTTGACGGCAAATTTGTTGACTTCGGATTCTCAGCAATTACAGCTCTTTTTGGAAGCCAGGGCTTAACCATACCTCTGGGCTGGAGCGGTATTTCGAGTTATGTTGAACCTGCCGATGATGAAGTTGCACATATCTTTAGCCCCATTGTAAATTCGATGGTAATTCTCTACAACTTCGACGGCTACTACTGGCCATCCCAAAACGTCAACACCCTTGGCAAATGGGATGAATACAGCGGTTACGTAATTAAACTTACCCAAAGCAGTGCACTGAACATTTATGGTCCTGAACTTACCATCAAAAAGGTAATCCTTGAAGTTGGCTGGAACCTCATACCTGTACTGAGCACTTCAAATGTTAATGTGGTGAGTATGTTTGCCGGTGTAACCGGGTTCTATGCAGCCAAGGATGTTGCCGGACAAGGCGTTTACTGGCCTAAATATAACTTCAACACCATCGGAAACCTGAAAGTTGGTAAATCATATTTTGTTTACATGACCGAACCCGGCTCAATCACCTACCCTGATGGAGGCTACAAAACATCAGCCATCGAACCGGTTGATTTTGTAAATCTCACACCATGGAACGACGTGGTTTACACACCGGCTTCACATCTTGTGGCTTTTGCCGATGATGCTACTTCAGGTTTTGAAAATGGTGATATCATCGCTGCATTCACACCTGCAGGCCTGTGCGCCGGAATGAACGTTTATTCAAAAGATGGTGCCGGCCTTACCCTCAATGGTGATGACAATTACTCCGGTGTAGTTGACGGTTTTGCTGCCAACGAAGACATCAGCTACAAGCTTTACAGGCCATCCACCAGCGAAACCTATGATTTGCAGGTTACCTACGATGCTTCGCTGGATAATACCGGAAAGTTCGCTGTTAACAGCATGTCGGCGATTACAGAAGTCAAGATGTCGGCAACCGGGATTGAGCAGCACGGCGACAGCCACCTGCGGATTTATCCAAACCCGACACTGGGCGTATTTACCATCGAAGGCATGGATAACAATGCAAGCATCCGTATTTACAACACTTATGGTGAAGAAATCTTTGTAAACACACTTTCGGCTTCCGGCAAGATTGATCTTACCGGTCATTCAAAAGGTGTTTACTTTATCAGGATTGAAACTGCAGAAGGTACAATTGTCGAAAAATTAGTTATAAATTAACCTTCCCCATCCCCATCTTTCGGGCTACTTCTCCGCCTCCGGGTGGAGAAAGCCTGAAAGAACACTTTTTAAAAAGCCCCGCTGCCGAAAGGTGGCGGGGCTTTT
>CAJATL010000237.1 GCA_903944895.1 uncultured Bacteroidota bacterium | reverse complement strand
ATGCTGTTATAGATTTCGGATATTGTTCGTGCCATTATAGTTCCTGAAATTTATTAATTAATACCCAAGCCGTCCTTGATGGATAGTATTCAAATTCAAGTATCATAACCTTTGAAGCCACTGTGGTTGTTGGCAGTGGTAATGACGTACCATTTAAAGTAATCAATTTAGTTCCCCATGATGTTATCCCTTTGGCTGAACCATTATCTTTAATCCGGAATTTGAATTTTTGAAAACTTGTTGGTGTACCATTAAAGTTGGTTGACATGTTAGTTATTGCTGTATCCAAACCTGTTACATCAACAGCATCGTACAAATCAGTGTCTATGGTTGGAGATGCTGATAAAGTGGTGAGAGGTAATACCCTCGGCACAATCCTTTTATTTGTCAATGTTTGCACCGCATCTTTAAGTACTGTTGGCGGTATCCACCAAAGGGATGTGTTTCCAAAGTCTGTGGTTGATGCCCCATCACTTAATGCCACAACCCAATCACCAGGTTGGAGTGTTACCGTTCCGCGTGGGCTTGCAGCTCCGATGTGAACCCAGAAATCGAATTTTAACACATCAACAACGCTGTTCGATATGTAAGCAGTGTCAGATAAATTGCCGCCACCCCTACGGTTCAATGCAAAATCAGCCCCACGCACCGCCGATTTCGTTAACCTATTAGCAGGCAGCAAACCATGCAACATGGTTTTAATAGCCGCGCCGCCATCTTCTAATAGCGTAAACATCGAATCTATCAAATCAATAAATTGTGCCTGAGTGGGCTTATCATTAGTTTTGAAGTAATCTTTAAGCTGTGTTCTGTTTTTTTGTGGCATTTTATTTTTCTTTTATTATGATAATTCAAATACAGGGGCAGTAACTATAAAATCAATATCAATGGCCCAATATCCTATTCCCGTTCCGGCTATCTCGCTTGCTAAAGCAGCCGTGGCAGGTACAATGTTGTAATCGCTGTATTCGGCCACAACATATTTATTTAAAGCTACACCTGTTACCTTCAACTCGGTTCCGGGTGTGGGGCAATCAGTAATGGCCATTAATTTTGTGGGATTATCGGCCAGTAGCCCAAACACGCCCTCGATGCTGCCATAAGCCTGTAATGCGATGTCGAGCAGGCTTTGCCCCTGTTTTGTGATTATTTTACCCATTTTCGGCAGCTATGTAAATTTTACCATCAACCAGTTCGATTTTTCGCAGCTTCAAACCATCGTCTTTAAGTTGCATACGCACCTCGTTGTAAATATCGGTCATGCTTTCGGCCAGGAGCAGATCGTTAATGCCTACGCCGGTGAGCGGGTGCTGTTTTACTTCGCCTTTATTAACCAGCAACAACAGCCCAACCTGCTGGTTTAGGCTATCGCCAACGGCAAAGTCGCCATCAACAATCATTAAGTCGTTTGTGCTGTTTAACAGGATGTCGTTCATATCAATTTAGCTTAGTGTACCGGTTCCAGCGGCAGTAGTTCCACCAGTTCCGGCAGGTACTGCTACCTGAACAGGAATTGGAAATGCTACAGTAACCGTTGCTGTTTTAATGTAATTATCAATAGCCGTTGCCAGCTTACCGGCAAAGTTTTGGATGCCGGTAGCCTGATCCGTTTCCGAAGTCATTTCGTTAAGCATCGAAACCAACTCGGCTTGTAATGTTGCTTTTACTAATGCCATTTTAAACCTATTTTAAAATTTGTTTAAAGTCCGTTTCAAACTGGGTTACAGCCTGCAAAGTTGTAGGCAGAGGTGTTCCACTTGGCCCCGCCGGTGTTGATACCGTAAGCCCTTTTATTATCGCGGCAATCGAGTTCATTAAGTCGAGCAGGCTAATGCCTGAAGCTTTCATGCCTATCTTACCATTAACGCCGTCAATGTCGAGCGTAAGCCCGTTAAACTCCATTTTTACCTGTTCCGGAGTGTCGCATTTAATAATTACCAGGTCGCGGTATTTGCCTTCGCTAAGGTCTAAAACCGTTACCATGCTGCCAACCTTTGGTTTTACCAGCAGGCCGCCAGCCGCTTCTATGCTGAAAAGCTTTACTTCAGTAAAAATAAAATCGCCAAACCGCACGTCAGCGGTGGCATCGTTTGCCGAAACCACTTCGGCGGTAAACACAATGCCCAACTGCTGGTTAATTCGTGCAATTTGCTGGATAGATTCTTTTATGTCGTCAATTCTACTCATATTTTACTCCCAATTTTTATCTGGCGCGATCCGCCCGATTTGCTAAAGTTGGTTACCACCTCCAAAACATAGTAAGTACCATCTTTAAACTCGTACTCATCGTCGCTTATGGTAACTTTGTAACCGGCATCGCAGTAAGGTATTAACCAGCCGGTAAAGCTCCCTGAGTAGCCTGTATAGCTTTTTACTTTTAACTGCTCTTCGGCCATGTTTTTGAGGCTGGCCGGATCGCTAACGCCATCAATTTTTATGGTTATCGTATCGCCGCCTTTTTGTCCTGCCGTTTCACGGATCACCTTGCCGTCTTTACTTTTACCTTCAACCACAACTTCCGTTTTGCGGTCGTCGGCGTTGCGGTATTCTAATTCGCTGCTTTCGATGTTTTGCTGGAAACTGTATTCT
>CAJATL010000236.1 GCA_903944895.1 uncultured Bacteroidota bacterium | reverse complement strand
TGTTAGTATCATTTTGTGGAGTATCATTCTTGCCCTCGCCATGTATCCACTTCACCATTCGCTTTCGGTAAAAATGGGCGGAAAGCCTAAGCTGGCCTCGTTTATCATCATTTTTGCTATCCTGGCCATTATCATCGTTCCTACAGGATTCCTGATAGGTTCACTTGTTGACGAAGTAAAGGCTCTTAAAGTAATTTATGATGCCGGTACCCTGACCATCCCACCGCCAACCGAAAAAGTTAAAGAATGGCCCATCATTGGCGAAAAGCTCTACGATCTCTGGTACAACCTTTCTGATGACCTCGAACAAATGCTTATTAAATATCAGGATCAGTTATTGGGTGTAGGAAAAAAAATAGGCATGGGAATATTAAGTGCTGCCGGTGGCGTAATTCAGATCGTTGCAGCGCTTATCATTGCCGGGATACTGCTGTTTTTAGGTGGAACTGGTGATGCTATCCGTAAATTTTTCAGGAAACTGGCAGGCGATAAGGGCGATGAATTTGCTGACATTACTTTAAAAACTGTAGCCAGTGTTGTAAAAGGCATCATGGGTGTTGCCCTCATACTGGCAATGCTGAACGGAGTAATTTTCATGCTTGCAGGCGTTCCCTATGCCGGGATATGGACTTTGCTGGCATTTGTTTTAGCCGTCCTTCAAATCCCGTTAATTTTTGTCACGGGCCCGATTATCATTTATTTGTTTGCTGAGCGGGAACTCACCTCAGCAATAATTTGGTCAGCTTTAATATTTGTAGCCGGCCTGTCCGACAATGTTCTTAAACCCATTTTACTCGGCAAGGGTGCACCGGTTCCCATGCTTGTAATTTTTATCGGCGTCATTGGCGGATTCATCTTCTCGGGTTTTATCGGTCTGTTTACAGGAGCTATCATCATGTCGATTGGTTATAAATTATTCATTGGATGGTTAGACTCCGGTGTTGAAGCTGATCAGGAATAATGCTATTTAAGGAATCATGAAATCAACAATCAAAAAGGCCGCTTTGGCAATGGTGTTCTTGTCGGCATCAATTTTTTCGTTCGCGCAATGCGAGATACTTAACCAGGTTGCGCCCGATGGTTCGATGCAGTATTTTATGGAGCCGGTTAATTTTTACTGGACAAAAGCAAAATCCCTCAAAGGCTGCATTGTGACTGATAAAGAAAACTATTTTCTGCAGTTATTGCCCCTTCCGTTTCCCGAAAAACCGGAAGGAAATAAACTCAAGAAAAACCTGCTGTTGAAATTATCGGATGGCAAAACTTATGAGTTAAAACATTACGATACCCGATACGTAGCTAACGACACCGTGATGGAAATGCTTTATCTTATTGATAAGGACGACATGGATTGGCTGCTGAAATATGAAGTTAACGAGGCAAAAATCGACATGATGGGCGACGAAGGCATCAGAACATACGGGTTTAAGCTTCACAAAGCTGCATTGATGGAACAGTTGAATTGTTTCCTTAAGGAAGAAAAAGAAAAGAAGAAAAAGTAATCAATCTTCAGGCGTTACATCCAGGGATTTGCTGGTGAGATGTTTTCGCAGGTTCGACAACGAATTATTTAACGAAACCGTTAAGGAAATTACATTGTAAATCTCATTGCCATTATCGCGGGGCATAAATTCGTTCACATACGTTAATTCGATCTGGAAATCATCCGTAACAAGATATCCCCCGCCGATCTCGAAGCGGTTGCGGTCGAAAAAGTTGACGCCTTTTGTTTTTGCGTTGGGCTTAAATAATAATTCTTCCGAAGTCAGAAAATAAAACACCCCCTGCCGGAGAACCTGGCTATTTATCGGTTTTATATATTTTATCATCTGACGATACCTGTATTTATCCTCAAAAACACCGTCAGCATTCATCATGTAGCGCAGCTCAGCACGCATCCTGGTCAATAATGTGTAACCGGTTTTATGAAAATAATAACTTCCCTGAAGCGATAAGCGGTACTCGGGCGAAAAGTATTGCCCGATATCAGGAACATCCTTGTTGCGGTAGTAAGCCAGTGAAGACGAAAATTTCCATCTTGGCGAGTAATAATAATGCGCCCATCCTACAAAATATCGCTGAATATTTGTTTTAAGAACCCTGCTCTCGTTGGGCGTATTGCTGAAAGTCCCGCCTAAATCGAGCTCAGCAGCCCATTTATCGTTTAATGCACGGGCAAGCTGCAGCTCATTGCCCAATTGTGTAAAGCTTTTATTCTGAGCATTAGCGCTGACCGAAAAGAGCAACACAAACAAAATAAGTATTGCCCTTCCGGGATGATCAATCCCAGCCCTGTTGAGCTGATGATAAATATGTTGTGCTTTTCGTATCATAAAATTAATTCGCACCGGCATAATCTCTGATTGTTAACACCTCACTTTTAAAACAAAAACCCTATTTTTACATGCGAATAAATGGTCCCGATTTCAGGCGAATACATGGCCGTGAATTCCATCGGCAAAACGCCCAGGTTGTATCCCAGCCCCAGCGAAAAACCATTAATCCATTTTAGCTCTGCTTCATCATAAATATTAAACAAGGTACTGTAATTATAAATTGCCGTATTTGCTTTGCCGGTGAGAAACAGGTTGCCCGAAAAATTATATTGTACCCCCAGCAAAACCGAACTTAGCGATCGTGAAGTAATTTGCCCTTCATTTAATCCAACAAAAACTGCCTGCCGTTCGCTAAGTTGCTCCACACCTCCGATATAAAAATTATCGAAAATAAAACCCTGCGAATTTAATGATACAGCGGTTTTGAGATTATATAAAAACACAAACTTCTGGTTTATTGGATGATATTTTGAAAAGTTAATCATAAAACGGTAAAATTCAGGCTTGCCATTGATAAGCTCAGACGTATCAATCGACTGCCCTTCTTTATTATAGATTTCCAATTTGGCTTTACGGTCGAATACGATGCCTGCCTCTGTCGAAAATTCGTAGCCTTTTGTCGGGAAATTATGGCGGTCGGTGGTTTTTGATGCTGACCTCATGAAACCATAGAAATTTTTATTGTTTCCTTTAATTTTAAAACCATCAGCAACTTCGGGTGAAAAGGTATTTTTATGGTATTTAAATCCCGATGTTAAACTCCAGTTCGTGCCGAAAACCCTGGTATAATTTAAATCGAACTGCCAGTATTTAACATTATAAAGCGATATTTTTTCATAATCATCATAAAGATTCAACGGCAGGTTTTCTGATCGCCAGCTAAGATTGACATAATTATTGGCTTTTGGCCCGAAAGCCTGCCTGTGCTCGATCAAAGCCCTGAAATATTCACCGGCAGCAATTTTAACCATGGTGCGCGATTTGTCGAGGAACAGATTTCGCACCGTAAGATTGGCAATAAGCGCTGCCCCGGTATAGGAGTGATACGATAGTCCCAGTTTTACCTGTGTCAAGAGCGATTCTTTAACCTTGCACACCAATTTTGCGTGGCCCGGCGAAGTTGGTTTAAGTTCATAGTAAACATTGTCGTAGTAACGGCTCGAATATGCTTTTCTGAATCCCTTGTTAATCTGGCTAGCTGTGTAGGCGCGGCCTGGTTTAATCTGGATTTTGTCGAGCAACAAACTCATGCTGGTGTGGCTAATGCCTTCGAAAGCAATCTCGTCAATAACAATTTTCTCAATTTTGGGTAAACGGCCTTCCGGGCTGTAAGCCACAGGATAAAGTTTATTGAGCGAGTCGGCCAGGTGTTTAAAATAGGGATAATAGAGTTTCCCCATTTCTTTGCCGATCTTCATGATTTCTATTTTAGCATCAAAGCTGCCGGCGCTATAATCTTCAACCGGTGGTTCGATAATCAGGTTGCAAAGCGCTTTCTCGATAACCAGGTCTTCGGCATCGCGATATTGGGTGATCTGGTAAAAAACATCCAGCAAATTGTTGAGTTTTGAGATGTCGGGCAGGCCCGTAAACAGGTTCACGCCAATAACGATGTCGGCTCCCATTTCTTTGATGTCCGTTACCGGGAAATTGCGGATGATACCTCCGTCAACCAGTTTTGTCGAATCGTAATCGATGGCAGTAAACACGCTGGGAATCGCCATACTGGAGCGCAGCGCAGTTACGATTTCCCCATCTTGCATAACCACGGCTTTTCCATCCGAAAGATCGGTAGCGATGCATTTAAAGGGGATATTGAATTTTGAAAAATCCTTGACATCATACACCGGCAGGAACAACTCATTCAGTTTGAGCCATAGTTCCTCCGATTCGATGAGGCCAGTGGCTATCTGTGGTTTAAAATCCTTCATGCCCAGCTCGACGGAGTATTGGCCGTACTCGTCTTTTTCTTCGATGCTGATATCCGAATAGTTGGGTTTATTGCTCAGGATGGCGTCCCAATCGAGGTTATCTGATATTTTCTCGATTTGGGCACCTGAATATCCGATGGCGTACAATCCGCCAATAATGCTGCCCATGCTGGTTCCGGTGAGATAATCGATCTTAAGCCCGGCGCTGTCGATGGCCTGCAATATTCCGATATGTGAAATGCCTTTTGCACCACCACCACTTAAAACCAGGCCAACTTTCGGGCGTTGAGCCCATAAACTGCCTGCGGTAAATAGTATCAGACAACCACTTAGTAAAATGCTTTTCCAAAAGGAACTTTTTAGCGCCATAAAATCACCCTCAATTTTTAATACACAAAACTAAAATAATGTAATCAGTGATGGCCATGTTTTTTAAAATACTTTTAAGTAAAAACAGATGTTCTGCTTCAAATCTCTTTTTATCGGAAATTTTCAATCGGGGTGAAACACACGGAGCTTATTGCGGACTATGCCGGCCCCCTGAAAACATTATCGAATTGAACGATTGATCTGGTTTGACCGGCACAATTTGGAGCGGTTTGTCCGGTTTCGCTGTCAATATTACGGTGCACTGCACCTTTGTGATTGACTTGAATTTCCTTTTCTATCAATATTGCGGTGCGATGTACCTATTATTCAATGTTTCAATATTCCGAAAGCCAAGCCACAGCGTGGCGTAATATTGATAGCCAAAAATAATCATCGTGGTTTTGGAGGTGCAGCGTACCGGAATATCCAGGAAGCTTGGAAGTATGGAATTACCCGATTTATTTACTTTCTTTTGTTTTGACACAAAAGAAAGTAACAAAGAAAAAGTCAAGA
>CAJATL010000235.1 GCA_903944895.1 uncultured Bacteroidota bacterium | reverse complement strand
TTTTGGAACAGAGAATTAGCCTCCGGAGATTATCAGTTTTGTAAGTAAAAAATCATCCGTTATCCTTTTGATTGAGCTTATTCAAAGAGCCTTTTATTTGATGTTTTTCAAAAATCGCTGGTTTTTACCAGGACCCGTCTTTGAAAAACCTTTCAGACACAAAAAAACCTGATCATTAAATCAGGTTGAGTTTTGATGATAGTTTTGTGCGTCGAAAACTAAGGTTTCTGATAAATCATGTTTTCGTTCCGATATCCCGGAAGGTTTCTGTACCAATCCATAAAAACCTGACCTCCGCTTTCGGCCCATTGGGTAAACTTAAGGAATCCCCACCCAATTTCCTGCTTTTCGCCAGGGTAATCGAAAGATTCGTAAAGGTTAATGGCAAACGGTAAATTATTTACGGTTACATAATATTTTCCGGTTGCAGGGTTGCTTACATCGTCAGATTGGCCAAACAGTTCTTCATCCGCAAGGTCGGTGGGAGGAAAGAATGGGAGATGCACCTCGTGACTCCGGACTTTGTTCACAAAAATAAATGGATTAAAATTGCTGATATCAAGGTCATTGTATGAATAGGTATTGGGCTTTAAAACGATATTTATGACAACAGTTACCGGAGCCACGTAAGGTGCGCCTGACGAAGTATTTACTCCAACACCTGAACCGGGATGTTGCATCAGGGCAAAAGTATTGTCAAAAACAATAATTGTTGGTGCAGATTGGCCTGACTCCAGGCCATTAGCCTCAAGCGTTATAATATTTTCATGAAGGCTTGATCCGGTGACGGTGATGTCGGTGAGATTAATATCCGGCGAAAGCTGGAAACCAAAACCGTTATTGTAGGAAGCGCCAAAAGCTTTCAAAACAAAGGTCGCGGTAATCTGATCAACAAGGTTAAGAGCGTTAATGGTTGTGGCAAACTGATAATCAATAACCATGTCATTAAAGTCAAAATCACCACTCGAAGGCCAGAGGTCTTCAAAAGCTAACGATCCGGGCCCTGTCGCCGGATACAAGTTTATGCCCCCGGCTACAACGGTTATCGTGATGGTGGCAACATCACAAAGTGCGTTTTGATCACAAACCTGATAATCGATTGAAGCAATACCAAAGAACCCGCTCACAGGAGTAAACGATACCAGACCAATTAACGGATCAACTGAAAAAGTTCCCGTTGTTACCGGATTTGGCGCAGTACCTGCTACAAAGCTCACCGATGAGGGTTCGATTAATGCTGAACCTGCAACATCATTTTCGAGGACTGCGATATTCACAGGAATCCCGATGTTGGTAATTTTGCTGTCGTCATTGGCTGTTGGGCCGGAAAATTGAATCGTAATATTGGGGCATTTTCCCAGATATCCGGGTGTAGCAGGATCGGGTTCAAATGTTGGTGTGAGGGTGTTTTGGATGGAGATTCCACTGTTATAAGCCGGATTAATTGAGGGATTCCCGCTTTGACTGATGGAAATGGTTCCTGCATTTGAACCAATTTGGTTGATCGTCGATTTAAAGGTAGTGTTGTTGATCGAAATTGCACCACCGTTATTGTAAATGTCGTTGGCTCTTCCGCAAAGGTTTCCCTCGAAAAGGCAGTTTTCGATATCAAGAATTGAGCTTCCGGTGACGCCAACAGTTCCATAAGCATTATTGCCCGAAACAAAATTGGAAGTATTTTTAAAAACCGAATTTGAGAGGGTGGCACTTCCTCCGGCAATTCTGATTAATCCGCCGATGTTATTGCTGAAAATATTGTAATAATTGTAGTCAAAAGATGAATTATCGACAAGCAAAGTTCCCGAACTTACATAAATGGCAGTACCGGCAAGGTCGGCGCCACCTTTATTTCCTTCAAACCTGGAGTGCGTTATCTCCAGATCTCCACCATCAAGTCGCACAACAGCGCCATTTGCATTTCGGTAATTATTGATAAACTGGTAATTATTCATTTTTACGGTTGCTGTGCCCGTAATCCGGATGCCGCCGCTGTTTTCCCAGTTTTTATTGCAGGTCAGGCCACCACCGTTGAAGGTTACAGTTGCCCCGCTTTTAATTTCGATAACATAATTGCCCGACGACCTTCCGTTATTATCAACCTGAACGTTGTTGATGATAACTGGTCCCGTATTGGCTTTCACATCAATGGCATGAGCCGGGCTTGAAGAACTTTCGATGCCATATCTGGCAATTTTCAGATTACTCATTACCATAGCATTTTCAATTTTCAGAAAATAGCGTCCGGTGGTGCCGGCATTGTTGTTGTCGAAAACCGTTTTTGCCATTCCTGCACCAATAACATTAAGATTTTTTATGTTGACGGTAAGGTCGCGATTACCAGATCCGGAGTATGTACCGGCATCGATAAAAATGGTATCACCGGCAACAGCCTTAACGATGGCGCTATTTAAAGTAAGAAAGGGATTGGCTGCAGTTCCGGTGCCGCCGGTTGTGCCCATTTTGCTGCAAAAAACATCGCCCACAACGGATGCATCATTGATGTACCACTTTGATGCGCTGGCAGATATTCCCAGAAACATGGTAATGGTTAGAATGGAGATTTTGATTATTTTATTCATGTTTTATCGGCTTTTCGATATTGGATTATTGTTTGATTGCTTGATTTACTTCAGGTTACTATCGGTTTGATCAGGAATTTATTGAAAAGTATAGGACATTTCACTTCCCGTCAGGTTTAAGATGGTATCCTTGCCCTGAAACCGCAACGTTATTTTTTTTTCAAAGGCCGGCAGTGTCAGTTTAATCATGTTGGGACTGTTGGCGGTTAAAAACGCCTGTTGATAGGTTATCCCCTGATCGTTAATAACATTAACGAGACCATTTACCTGGGTTGACAAGGTCAGATTAACGTCACGGGTTGTTTTCCAGGAGAAGCCGGATGGAGCTTTCAATTCGTTTAATGTTTCAGGACTTTGTGGATTTTTAGTCAACTCTTTCTTACAGGCGGAGAAAACGAAAAATAGGGCGATTGTAAAAATTAATGTAGTTCTGTTCATAAATTTCAATTAATAACTTTGGTGATGACAATTGATATGCCAACTTTTGCATTCTAACCTAACAAGCTGATTTGTAATGCCTGGGTTTTTTTACCGGATTTGATTTTGAACCTAAAATTGGAGAATGGTGTAAAAGTAAGAAACTTTTCAACTGTTGAAGGCTTTTATTGTTTTGCGGAATTTAGGAAAAACACTATTGTCGGACAGAAATTAATTGGATTCTTCATTTCGCTGCCAATAACAAGTTAGTTCTTTGTAAAA
>CAJATL010000234.1 GCA_903944895.1 uncultured Bacteroidota bacterium | reverse complement strand
TAGTATCAAATGCCAAGTTAAAACATTCATTAGGTATAAAATCAATGCCATTTTCGTCAAAAGAAGGATTTATAAAAACGATAAAGAGTTTCGGGAAATAACAAATTTTTAATTTTGTATTGTCCACTTTTCGTGAAAAATGAAATACAGGCTTATTATTTCACTTAATATTTCATTTAAAAAACAATTTGGAAATGAAAATAGCTTGATTTTGCAGGTGTTTCCATTAGAAATTTGAATTTCTAGACTGGAAAACCAAATTATTTTAGTTTGAAACATCTTTTAATTCAGTCATTTGTAATTTATTTATGTTTTACAGCATAAATAATAGTAAAATGATTTGTTTAATAGAATAAAAGTTTCTACTTTTGCACCCGCTTAGAGAGAAAGGCATTTTTATTTACAATTTACATATTTACAATTTACCATTGAAGATAGATTTGTAATTGAAAAACAAACTCTAAAAATAATTTATTTATTTTGAGAAATCATTTGGTAAGTAAATAAATTTGGATTACCTTTGCAGCCCGTTTCGCTTATATTTTTCGAAACACGAATCTCGAAACACAAAACACTCAATCAATAGGGAGCTATTAATTGACAACACAAGAAGTCTTTTCAAAACCAATCACTGTGAAGTGATACCGATAATTATTAATTTTGAATTATTAATTATTAATTGAAAAGCGTCGTTCTTTGAGAATACATGAACAACAAATAATGTAGTATAAGGAAAAGGTAAAAACAATTTTTTATACCACGTCAATTTTCTACAATAAATCAAAAGAGATAGCATCCGAGCAAATAAAAATACAAGATACAACGAAGAGTTTGATCCTGGCTCAGGATGAACGCTAGCGACAGGCCTAACACATGCAAGTCGAGGGGCAGCACAAAATAGCAATATTTGGTGGCGACCGGCGCACGGGTGAGTAACACGTATGCAACCTACCTGTAAGAGGGGAATAACCCGGAGAAATTCGGACTAATACCGCATAATACCTTTTTCCTGCATGGGAGAACGGTTAAACATTTATGGCTTACAGATGGGCATGCGTATGATTAGATAGTTGGTAGGGTAACGGCCTACCAAGTCAACGATCATTAGGGGTTCTGAGAGGAAGGTCCCCCACACTGGTACTGAGACACGGACCAGACTCCTACGGGAGGCAGCAGTGAGGAATATTGGTCAATGGGCGAGAGCCTGAACCAGCCAAGTCGCGTGAAGGAAGAAGGTTCTATGGATTGTAAACTTCTTTTGTAAGGGAATAAAAAAGAGTACGTGTACTCTATTGTATGTACTTTACGAATAAGGATCGGCTAACTCCGTGCCAGCAGCCGCGGTAATACGGAGGATCCAAGCGTTATCCGGATTTATTGGGTTTAAAGGGTGCGTAGGCGGACCCGTCAGTCAGTGGTGAAAGTTTGCAGCTTAACTGTAAAATTGCCATTGAAACTACGGGTCTTGAGTGTAAATGAGGTAGGCGGAATGTGTTGTGTAGCGGTGAAATGCTTAGATATAACACAGAACACCAATTGCGAAGGCAGCTTACTGGGATACAACTGACGCTGAGGCACGAAAGCGTGGGGATCAAACAGGATTAGATACCCTGGTAGTCCACGCAGTAAACGATGAATACTAACTGTATGCGATATACTGTATGTGGTAAAGCGAAAGCGTTAAGTATTCCACCTGGGGAGTACGTTCGCAAGAATGAAACTCAAAGGAATTGACGGGGGCCCGCACAAGCGGAGGAACATGTGGTTTAATTCGATGATACGCGAGGAACCTTACCCGGGCTTGAAATGCAGAGGAATGACGAGGAAACTTGTCCGCCAGCAATGGTCTCTGTGTAGGTGCTGCATGGTTGTCGTCAGCTCGTGCCGTGAGGTGTCGGCTTAAGTGCCATAACGAGCGCAACCCCTATTGATAGTTACTAACAGGTTACGCTGAGGACTCTATTGAGACTGCCACCGTAAGGTGTGAGGAAGGTGGGGATGACGTCAAATCAGCACGGCCCTTACGTCCGGGGCGACACACGTGTTACAATGGGGGGTACAGAGGGTTGCTACTTGGTGACAAGATGCTAATCTCTTAAAGCCTCTCTCAGTTCGGATCGAAGTCTGCAACTCGACTTCGTGAAGCTGGATTCGCTAGTAATCGCGCATCAGCCATGGCGCGGTGAATACGTTCCCGGGCCTTGTACACACCGCCCGTCAAGCCATGGAAGCTGGGGGTACCTGAAGTCCG
>CAJATL010000233.1 GCA_903944895.1 uncultured Bacteroidota bacterium | reverse complement strand
TAACCCTTTCAGGGCTGTGGGATACTATTTGTGCCGTTTTCCCTGCACTTCGTACAGGGTTATTCAGATTAAATCCCTTCGGGATTTTGGGGCAAGGCCTGTTTAGGTTTCGCTGCGATGCAGCTTTTAAAAGAAATGCTGGCTTATTTGCTACATTCCGGTGCGCTGCACCTTGTTATAAACAAAACTTAGCGGCATTACAAATGCCGCTTAGCTGGGATGATGAAATTAATGGGCAGTTACCAATTTTAGTTTTGTTGAATTACAAATTCAATCCCGATCCCGGTAGCTATCGGGATCGGGATTCAAAGCGGTCCGCCAGTTGGCGGGCCGCTTTGCTCGGGAGTTCACTTGCAGTCGGATTATTGTTTAATAAGTTTATGATTGTAGGTTGATTTATTGGTTTGAATGAGGATAAAATAAATTCCAGGTGCATGATTTGAAACAGAAAAATCTTTGGTGAAATACTCCTGAACGAAAACTCCCTGTGAATTGTAAAGCCTGATGCTTTTGATTTTTTGGTGATCATCTGGTACATGAACAATTCCATCCGTTGGATTTGGGTATATTGGTGCAGAATTTTCAAGATTGATATCTTCAGGAACCGAAGTATCAGGATGCGTGATTGCAATCAAGCCCGGTAATAGCTGCAACAAATCATTCTGAACGAATTGCATATCCCAAATATGGTAATTGTTTTGAGGAGGTAAAGGTATTGTTGATTGTAACAATGGAGATATCAGCGGAGAAACAGTTATTTTTCTTTGGTCGTTGGGAGTATAGATCGTATCAATCAGTAAATAGGTGCTGCCAGGTATTGATGGAGTAGAAGTAACTTCAGCTCTGACCAGGCTATCAAATCCAACATAATTACTCATGCTTGAATCGAGCGAAATGTAACGGGCCATTATCTGATGTGTTGCATAACCAAAATCATAATTCGATTCGATATGACTTTGATTTATTGTATCGTAGGTCTGATAAATGAGGCCTTTATTCACAAAATTCTGGTTATAAAAAAATGAAGCTTTATCGAGTTGATGAACAATGGAATCCCTGTTCCATGTCCGCCAGTTAATAACGCACCCACATTCCTGCACGGAGCCAGGAGGGGGGCAGGTTTTAATATTTTGCAAAGAGCCACCGGTTCTGCTTCCACTTACCGAAGCATAATTTGGTTCACCCCCTGAAACGGCAACAACTAATTGTGACAACAGCGAAGGGTCATTATCAAATCTTTTTCTTAATAAAAACCGCATCAGATATGCTCCCTGCGAATGTCCCATCAAAATAATTTTACGACCATTATTGTAAAATTTAAGGTAATTACTAAATGCCGAATCAATATCATTATAAGCAATTTCCATACATTCGGCTTTCGCCAGCTGAGTAGAGTCTGACGATGATGCATCTGTAAAAACGCCAAGTTTTGCCTGTCGGTAATACGGAACGAAAACTCTTCCGAATTGGGCATAGATACCCACCTGCGAACGATAAACAAATTGCGCAAGAAACCTGTCGATGCTATCCATCGGAGTGTTGCCAAATTCGTTATAATGCAGATCGATGGTTGGGTAAATATAAAAAATATCGGCTAAGGTATCCCTGTTGTAGTTTATCACAGTTTTGATGGTATTATCCGGATTCCAGACAGTCACCGATAAATCCTGCTGGCGGGCAACGTCCGTTGTTTTCAACACAGGATGGCACATCCAGTTACCCGAATCACTGTAATTGATTGGTTGAGCAACTGCTGCGCAAAGTGTTGCAAATACCAAACAAAGAAATAAACCCGTACGCGGGTTTAAAACTGAATGAATTGTTTTGACCGAAATCCTGTAGATTTCCGGTAATAAAAGAACCTGGTTTTTTTTCATTTGTAAAAAGTTAGTTTCCGTGTTTTTGTCATTTTACTTTTTTGTTGTATCTGATAGCTGGTATATAGTGTAATTACTTGCCGGACATATTTTTCCACCACCAACCTCATTGAAATGGTTGACCAGGTCAAAAGGATCTGTTTCGATAAATCTCCAGGTTCCATTTTTAAATTCAAATGTATATGAGAATGCACCCAGATCATTGTCTAATCTATTATTGATTACTACATCAAGTCTATCCTTTTCTTTAAGTTTGGTTTGGAAATCAAATGCATCCGATTCATTCAGCCTGGCTAACAAGGTACTCTTATTAATTTCAAAATTTTGATCTCTCATTGAAGTTGGCATCATTGGTTCTCCAATAATAAATTCATTTTTTCCTCGAGTACGCCTGTACAAAACCCAATAATGTTTTAAAGTTGCTAAATCACTGCTGCAGGTGCAGAATTTAATCTTATCTGAAATAGTACACATTTACTTATATTTTATAGTTTCTACTTAATTTA
>CAJATL010000232.1 GCA_903944895.1 uncultured Bacteroidota bacterium | reverse complement strand
CCGATCAAAAAGGGGTATCGGCGACCCTGATATTGAATTTATTTTCATCGTAAACCTGGTTTTTGTAGATTTATATTCCTTACTTTTACAGGGATATTCAATTCGTTTTTTTTACATTATTAAAATTTACTCTTCAGATCATTTACTCTGTTTTGTATTGATCTACCACTACTTTTTTCCGGGCAATAATTTTATTACCAAAAATTTATCATTTTCCGGAAATATCAAAGGGTCATTTTTCGTAATAATCGAATGATTTCTGATTTCAGACGAATCGGTAATATTAACTAGCAAATAAAAAACTATGAGAAATTTTACACCAACCTTAGCGATTTTGCTTACGTTTTTTAAGGTGTTTTCAGGAAAAGGCCGGGTGCTTTTCAGCAGTAATCTGCCTGGAACACCAGCAATTGTTATCGGACAATCAAACCGTGCGTGTTTGGTTGCCGATATTACCATCAAAGGGATGTACAGCAGGCAAATGAGTCGTAACGGAATCACTTTCACCGGAACAACACAGGCTAATTTCATCAGGAAATTATTCGTCTGTTAAATTTTGAAAACCTAAGCCAGGTGTGCTGTGCAATTGTCTCACAAGGCTTTTACAACAAATCAATAAAATCCAAAAAAAGAGAAAAGTAGTTAATCACTCTAAAAATCTGCTTATGAAAAAAAAATCCTCTTTACTAATGTTGGTAATGATGGTTTTTGCCATTGAAGGCCTTGTAGCCCAAACCCGCGAAAAACCTCAGCGCAGGCAACTTTACCAAAATGGGGTTTACAAACCTTTCGAAGTGCTCGATACCCGTGTTGATAACATGACCTACTGGAAAAAAGCTGCCGAACTGGGGTTGACTCCCTGTAACCCGGTTGTTGACGTTCCAAAAGGCACTTTTAAATCGAGCCATATCCAGGCAAAAAGTATCGTCGGCAACGATTCTCCGGACGTACAGGTCACCACCGAAAACTCAACGCAAAGCGAAAACTCTGTTTTTATTGACCCAAACAATCCTGATCGTGTTTTGCAGTCGAACAACTCTACGCAAAATCCGGTTGGTAATCTTTATGGCGCCAATTATTTCTTTTCAAATGATTTTGGATTAACCTGGGATGGATCGGTGCAAGGTGCCGGTGGCTCCAATTCAGGTGATCCGGCTACAGCCATCGGTTTAAATGGAAGACAATACATTGGTTTTATTCAAAGCAATTTTGGCCAGGGTGTTTCTTATTCTGATAACGGAGCTACATGGACATCAGTACAGGCGGGTGTTGCACCGGGTGGCGGTGGAATGTTGGACAAAAACCATCTCTGGATCGACAACAGCCATTCAAGCCGTTACCAGGATTATGTGTATGATGCATGGACAGCCTTTGGGAATGCCAATGATAGCGACATCGAATTTGTTCGTTCGACAAATAATGGAATAAGTTATTCACCCCAAAAGAATGTAAGTTCGGCAGTAGATGCAGGCAGTCATTGCCAGGGTGTGAATATTCAAACCGGGCCAAATGGTGAGGTTTATGTAATTTTTGCGATTTACGATAGTTGGCCGGCCGACGAAACTGCTATTGGTATGGCTCTTTCGTTGGATGGTGGAGAAACTTTTGAACCGGCAACAAGAATTATCAGTAATATCAAAGGAATCCGGAGCTCCGGAACAACAAAAAACCAACGGGTAAATTCGTTTCCCTCAGCAGCAGTTGACCTCGAAAACGGCAATATTTATATTACCTGGACAAATTGCGGTGTTCCCGGAATCAATACCGGAGCCGACAGGGATATTTACCTGATACGCTCCGAAGATCAGGGAGCTACCTGGTCGGCTGCAATCCGTGTAAACCAGGATACGGTTGGTATGGGGCATCAGCATTATTTCCCGTGGATAACCTGCGACCCGGTAACCGGCGCACTTAGTGTGATTTTTTATGATGACCGTAATGTTGGTGGAGTTAAATGCGAGGTTTTCTGTGCCAATTCATTCGACAACGGCAATACCTGGGAAGACTTCCGCGTAAGCGATGTTGATTTTACGCCAACACCCATTCCAGGCCTTGCCGATAACTACATGGGCGACTACCTCGGGATTTCGGCAAGAGAAGGAAAAGTTTACCCGGTTTGGTGCGACAACAGATCAGGCGTGGTATCCACCTATACTTCACCTTACGAAACCAACAACCTCCAACATCCTTCCAACCTCACCGGAAGCGTAACTTTCGAAACCGGGGAAGTTCTACTCAACTGGTTGTTCGAGCCTGTTGCCGGTTTTGAGTATTTTATTATCTATCGTGATGATTTACAGATTGCCACAACCACCGACCTTTTTTATACCGATAACCTGCCAGATTATGGCGTTTACAAATACCAGGTCACTGCCATGCACCGCGAAGGCGAATCACCCGGAACAAAGGTTTTTGTGAAATGGGGTGATCCACATATAGCAGTTGAACCTGAGCAAATCATCGAAAATATTGCGATTAACAGCACTTCAACGCGTTTCATCAATGTCACCAATGTTGGTCAGCTCGACCTGGTTTATTCGATCACTTCATCAACCGGGACCACCCGAGGCAGAGATTATTGCAATGCAACTACTTCAAATCAGGTTGAGTATATTTCAAATGTTGTGGTAGCCGAAATCAGCAAAAGTAGCGGGTGGCAAGGTGGTGTGGCTGATTTTACCGACAATATTGCGTTTATGAAAGTCGGGACTTCCCACAATATTACCGTCACCAACGGCGAAGCATGGACCGGCGATATTGTTTATGTATGGGTTGATTGGAATGATGATCTTACCTTTGGAACCGACACTGAGGAAGAATTTCACCTGACCAATGTTGGTGGTTCAGGCGAGACCTTTACCGGGGTTATTACTGTTCCAATGGGAACACCAAGCGGAGAGCACAGGATGAGAATCCGTATGACTTATAGTAAGCCGCCAACCCCATGCGGCAATGCAGCTTATGGCGAAATCGAAGATTACACCGTGTGCGTTTCGGGTTGGATGTCTGTCGACATAGTAACTGATACCCTCGCTCCCGGTGCTTCGGCAACCATTGCCGTTGATTTTGATTCACAGGATTTAACTAACGGAGTTTATTATGGAAACGTGAAAGTCGAAAGCAACGATCCTCTTGATCCATCCATTGATGTTCCTGTTCAGTTAACCGTTTCAGATCTCTGTCAATCCCCGGTTAATCTGTCAGCGACTAACATCACCACCAGTTCTGCTGATCTGCTTTGGACAGTTGGAGGTGTCGAAAATAGCTGGGATCTTATTTTTGGAGAAGCAGGTTTCGATCCTTTAACTTCCGGGACATTAATCCAGGGAGTTAACCAACCAGCCTACATTTTGAGTGGTTTGGCTTCTGGAACTGCTTACGATTTCTATGTCCGTTCCGATTGTGGCGCTAATGGCTTAAGCGAATGGGCAGGGCCTGCAGCATTTACGACCTTGGCTTTCGGGATTGTCTGGACTTTACCCTTCCAGCCCATGTCCATTTTCGTTACCAAAGCAACCATTGATAATTTGAATATGGTTGCTGGCGATGAAATCGGAGTTTTTGATATTGACCCGGATAATGGCAACGAAATTTGCGTGGGTGGCGGAATGTTGACCGGCGAATTGACCGGCGGTGCTTTTATCGAAATCGTAGCTTCGATGGACGATGGAACCGGGGCAACCAATGGCTTCCAGCCAGGCAACGAAATGATTTTCAAACTTTACAGTCCCGGCAGTGGATTGGTTGATTATCTGACTGTAACATTTCCATACCCCAGCTATGATGAGGTGTTTGCCCCGCTTGGAACCACGGTTGTTGAACTCGAAGGAATCTCAACCATCGTTCAAAATATCCAGATGTCAACAGGCTGGAACCTGGTTTCGTTCAGGGCTTACCCCGAAAACATGAATATGCTCACCATTTTCGATCCGATAATTGTTGCCAACCATCTCACCAAAGTTATAGACCAGGATGGCAACAGCATCATTCACCTGCCATTTCCTCCACCCAACGGCCAATGGACAAATACCATTGGCGACCAGACTATGGAACAGGGTTATTATGTAAAAGTTACCGAAAGTTCAACTTTGACTGTTGAAGGAATACATGTTGCTATGCCTTTTGAAATTCCGTTACGCGCAGGCTGGAATATGATTAGCGTTCCATGTTCATCGGCACAATCGGCAGAACAGACACTTGAAGCATTGATCAGCAGCGGCAAATTGATCAAAGTCACCAACGATGCCGGCCAATCCATTGTTCATCTGCCATTTCCTGCACCGAACGGACAATGGTCGTTTGGTTTTACATCCTTTGTTCCAAACGAAGGCTATTATGTAAAGGTAAACGCCGATTGCGCATTGATTTTCGATTGCAGCGTTTCAGATGGTGCTGGATTAACCCAACCCTCACAACCACGCGAACTTGATTATTTCCAGCCGGTTTATCAGAACAACCCATTTATGCCGATGACCGTTGCTTTGTCGGTTGACCCGGAAATTGAAGATGGTGATGAAATAGGTGTTTTTGATGGAGAAACCTGCGTTGGCGCATCAAAATCAGGCTCATTGATTTACGTTACCATCCCTGTTTCGATGGATGATCCCGAAACCGTAACCCTTGATGGTTTCCTTCAAGGCAACCCGATTACTGCCAGAATCTGGCATCACAACACCAATGTTGTCGAAGAAGCTGGCTTGGTTTATCTCGAAGGTTCATCAACCTTCCAACCGCTCGAAACTTACATCGGAAGCATCAAAACCATCCTGACTTCGATTAATGATGAACAAACCAGTGACGGTGTAGCATTCGAAATCAATCCAAATCCTTTGCATGGCAAGGCAATGATGAAATATTCGATTCCTTTGGATGGGTTTGTCAACATTAAAATATTAAGCATTGATGGCCGCCTATTCAAAATCCTGAGTGACGAAACAAAACAGGCGGGTGTTGGCGCAATCGGATTTAACAGCGAAGGTTTTAAACCGGGCAGCTATCTGGTGAAATTCTCTTACAAAGGGTCTTCTGAGAAGACTATTATCAGAAAATTATTTATTTATTAAAACCTGTTAATCACTAGCTATGGAAGCAGGGAGACTTGCTTCCATAGCTTTTAAATTATAAATAATATTACGATGAAAACTAAAATTCAATTCATACTATTTCTTCAGTTATTTATGTGGTCGGGCTTTTCGTTCGCGCAACACTTCCAGCCCGTGTGGAATACTCCCTTTAACCCAATGACAATTATTGCCGTGGGTGCAACCATTAACGGCCAACCGTTGCAAGCTGGTGATGAGATTGGGGTTTTTGATAAGAAAACATCTACAAGCAACGAATTTTGCGTTGGTAAGGTTACTTTACTTCAACCTGTTACACCTGAGCATTTTGTTCAGATTGTTTGTTCGATGGACGATGGTACCAGTACTTTTATTCCCAATGGATTTATCCAGAATCATACTTTTATTTTCAGGTACTGGAAAAATTCGATAGGCCAGGAAATCCAGAGCATTCACATTGATTTTCCATACCCAGGCTATGATGAAAAATTTACAGCACTTGGAACAGCCATCGTTACTCTTTCGGTTACCCAGCAAATTCCCGAAACGCAGTCTTTAACTTTAAATGAAGGCTGGACCGGAATTTCTTCTACCCTGATACCTCAAAATACGGATATCGTGCAGCTTTTTTCGTCGGTTTCAAATAGTCTGGTCATCGTTAAAAATCTTGAAGGTTTGTATTATCAACCTTCCGGGAATAATACGCTTATCAACTGGGATTATCAGGAGGGCTATTTTGTTAAATCAACTGCAACTGCAACATTAGTGATATTGGGCAATCAGCCAACTAACAAACAAATTGTCCTTAACGCAGGATGGAATTTGTTCCCGGTTTTATCTTCCGAAAATGTGAGTATCGCTACGTTATTTGCTGGTCAGATTGATAAGGTTAAAATGATCAAAGAGGCGATAGGTCTGAAATTATTTTGGCCCGGGAATCAGATTTCGACACTACAAATTCTTGAAACAGGAAAATCGTACCTGGTTTTTATGAATCAGGGTGTTACGATTAGTTTCTGAATTCTTTTTTTTGAGGAAGCATGTTTTTTTCCATTGTTAATCCAAAAACAATAATTTTGCCGCCAGATTTTAACAACGTTCTTCAGGCATAAAATTATATTTCTTCGGGGCAGGGTGAATTGTTGGAGCAATCCGGCAGTAATTCCCGACCGGCGGTAAAGTCCGCGACTCCCAATACCTGCAATTTAGGGTTGAGGGACTGATCTGGTGAAAATCCAGGACCGACAGTACAGTCTGGATGATAGAAGAAAAATTTGAGCAATCTCATCTGGCTTTGTTCAATTTACGGGTAAAATACGAGCATCCGCCCCGGAGGTATTTCCTTTCGGGGTTTTTTGTGCGCTTTCGGAAATGAATTCTTTTACTCAAAAAATTGAAATAATGAAAATGAGAATTTTTACACTTGCATTGATTTTATCAGCCTTTTGTACGATTTCTTCAACTGGCCAGACTATCATCCGTGGACGGGTACTTGATTCGAACACGCTCCAAAAAGTTACACTTGCCAATATTTCGGTTGGTGATGGAACTGCCGGAACCACAACAGATTTTAATGGTAATTTCAGTCTTCAGGTTAAACCCGGGAAATCGTTGATTACAATAAGCAGCGTTGGTTTTATGATAAATCGTCTTGAGGTTTCGTTGGCGGCTAATGAAGAAAAAGACCTTGGAGATATTTTTATCGAACCTGGAATTATTGCCCTCGAAGAAGTCAATATTATTTCTTCGATGGCAGAAAGCCGGAAAACGCCGGTTGCTTTATCTGCAATAAACTCCACGCAAATCGAATCGCAATTAGGCGATCAGACTTTTCCTGAAATCCTTAAAATGGTTCCCGGGGTTTATGCTGCACGCGAAGGCGGCGGAAATGGTGATGCCTCAGTGAATATCCGCGGTTTTGAACAGGAAAATGTAGCATTGCTTTTGAACGGAATCCCGATTTCGAGTGTTGAAAATGGACTGGTTTACTGGAACAACTGGATTGGATTATCGGATGTTGCCAGGACTATCCAGGTGCAGCGCGGGCTTGGCGCTTCAAATGTTGCATTGAATTCGGTGGGTGGAACCATAAATATCGTCACCAAAACCACCGAAGCCCAAAAGGGAGGCGCCATTTCTTATGCGATGACAAGTTATGGAAATTCAAAACTCAGCCTGAATTTAAATACCGGCTTGCTCAAAAATGGCGTTGCAGTCAGCTTTTTGGGTTCCCGAACAACCGGACCCGGCTATGTTGACGCAACCTACGTGGATGCATGGGCGTATTTTTTATCATTGAGCAAAGAGTTTAACAAAAATCATAAGCTCGTATTTACCGCTTTGGGAGCGCCGGAGCGCCATGGCCAGCGGTCATTGAAACTTTCGATAGATGAAATCGACCAGCACGGAATTAAATTTAACAAAGACTGGGGAAGCTACAACGGTGAAATAAACAATGCTTCCGAGAATTTCTATCATAAACCCCATTTTACCCTCAACGATTATCTCACGATAACTGACGATTTGTTCCTGGCTACTTCGTTGTATTATTCGCCGGGAAAAGGGGGTGGAAAATGGACTGAGGCCTATGGTTACGGCACTCCTACAATTTTTGAATACCGTAATCCCAGCGGCCAGATCGACTGGGATGCCATTTATCAGAATAATGACCTTAATGCCGATACTGCGACCCTTGCCAATGGCCAGAAAGTTACCAGGTTTTCAAAAAATGTACAAACCAATTTTCTTGCAAGTCATGTCTGGGGTGGGCTCCTTTCGAGGCTCGAATACAGGCAATCGGATAAGCTGAAATATTCGGCAGGAATCCATCTTCGTTATTTCAAATCGACACTTCAGGAAAAAGTAAGGGATTTGCTGGGCGGCGATTTTTTTATCGATAATTACGCCTGGGCTGTTGATGGTGTTGCCGGAAGAAATGAAATCAAGACAGTTGGCGATGTGATCAAAGTAAACAATGGCGCTTACAATCCTTCGGGCAGCATTTTCGGGCAGGTGGAATATGAAGCAGGAAAAACCAATGTTTTTCTCAGCGGTACTTTCAACAATGTGTGGTATCAGCGGTGGGACGAATACAATTATGTGAGTGAAACTAAAAGTGAGATTGTCCTCAAAACAGGGTTTGATGTCAAGGCCGGTGTTAACTTCAATTTGGATGAGAAAAATAATATTTACGCCAATGGCGGATATTTTTCAAGGGCACCTTATTTTAAATACGTTTTTGGAAACTACACCAACGTTCCCACCAAGGACCTTTCAAACGAAAAAGTGCAGGCTGCCGAAATTGGCTACGGTTTTGCGGATGCAAGGACTAAAGCAAAAGTTAATGCCTATTTTACGCTTTGGCAGGATAAGAGTTTCCTGTCGAACGAATACATCCAGCTCGAAAATAATACGCAAACACGCGCTTTGGTCACCGGTCTTGATGCATTTCATCAAGGTGTGGAAGTTGAAATCGAACACCGCTTTTCGGATATTTTCAATGTGGGAGGATTGTTTTCGGCGGGCAACTGGAAATGGAAAAACGACGTTAATGCAACGCTTTTTGATGATAATAACCATGCTGTTGATACTGTAAATGTTTACGCCGACGGGCTTTTTGTCGGCGGCGCACCACAATTTCAGGCTGGTGTATTTTTTGGAGTTAAGATTTTAAAGTCATTCGACCTTTCCGGAAACTGGGTGTATTATGATAAAATTTATGCCAATTTCGATCCATCCAGGCGCACCAATCCGGACGACAACAGCCAGTCGTTTCGCATTCCGGCCTATTCACTGTTAGATATTCATTTTGGCTACCCGTTCGATTTTTTAAATTCAAAGGCACTGTTCAACATCAGTTGCTACAATGTTTTGAATGCTGAAAATATCATCCGGGGTGAAGATGGCCTCAACCATGATGATGAGAGTTTCAGAGGATTTTGGGGCTTTGGCAGGACTTTTAATTTTTCGCTCCGGTTGAGTTTGTAAATTCGGAAACAATCAGAAATTTTCTCACAACCATTGATGTTAAACAAGGTCTCCGGAAAAAATTCCGGCCGCCTGGCAATGGCTTGTGAGGAATGTTTTTTGTCTTCCTGGCTGATATTCAGTTGTTCAAATAAAGTTAACAATTTATTAATGGCTAATTGCTTTTCATGTAGAATTAGTCTGCTACTTTTGCCGCGATAAACATGGGTGTTTTTTTGATTATTATCAAAATCTAAAAAGCTGATAAATTATAAACATTTTTATTTAAAGTATTAAAAATGAGTAGTTTATTATCTTTGTAAATTTTGAAGTATTATCATTTTCAAACCAGTAAATTTCTTTAGTTTAGCGAATTATTTTTAATTATTTAATAACCAAAACATTTACAAAAAATTAGTGTGCTTATGAAAAAATCATTACTCAGATTTGTGCTTAGCATGGCTTTGATCTTCAGTGTTCAGGCTATTTTTGCACAAGGTTCTACAACATCTGGTATTAACGGAAGGATTATCGGGACAAACGGAGAATCTTTACCAGGTGCAACAGTTGTGGCCATTGATGTTCCCACTGGTTCGCAATACGGAACAGTAACCGATCTTGACGGTTATTACAGGGTTCCAAACATGAACGTAGGCGGTCCTTACAAAGTTACCGTAACTTACGTTGGTTATGAGCCATTTGTAAAAGATGGAATTTATCTTCGCCTGGGTCAGCCGCAAAAAATTGATGTCAACTTAAGCGAACAAGCCGAAGCTTTGGAAGGCGTTGAAATCGTTGCTCAAAAGAATGACATTTTCGATGGAAACCGCACAGGTGCCGAAACTACCATCAGTAACATGGACATCCAGAAAATGCCTACCATCGAAAGAAGCATCGCCGATTTCGCAAGATTAACACCACAGGCAAAAGTTTCAAGCAATGGAGCCATTTCAATTGCCGGGATGAACAACAGGTACAACGCCATTTCGATTGACGGCGCTGTTAATAATGATGTTTTTGGGCTATCGGCCCAGGGTACAAACGGTGGACAAACCGGTGGAACCGCAATTTCGCTGGATGCTATCGATCAGTTCCAGGTTGTATTGGCTCCTTACGATGTTCGTCAGGGTGGGTTTACAGGTGCCAGCATAAACGCGGTAACACGCCGTGGTACCAACGAATTTCAAGGCTCAGCTTACATGCTTTATCGTAACGAAGGCGTTGCCGGAAAAACTCCTTACAAAATTCAGGATGTTGACAGTTTACGGAAAAAATTGCCTGATTTTGCTTCAAAAACTTACGGAGCTCGTTTAGGTGGAGCAATCATCAAAAACAAATTATTCTTCTTCCTCAATGCCGAATTCCAGAGGGAT
Organism: uncultured Bacteroidota bacterium; assembly: GCA_903944895.1. Taxonomy (GTDB): domain Bacteria; phylum Bacteroidota; class Bacteroidia; order Bacteroidales; family 4484-276; genus CAJATL01. Next base: position 2,379 of record CAJATL010000232.1, on the reverse strand, counting down.
GAAACTCCAAAACCTTTTACATTCAGCGATTATACCGGCGATTCTGATGAAGCAGCTTTGGACGCTTTTGCTGATAAGCTTCGTGCTTTCGGTTACGAGCCGGGCGGCTATGGTTCAAAAACACAAAAACTTGAAAGCGATAAAATTCTTGCCCGTATCGACTGGAACATCAACAAAACTCATAAACTGATGTTACGCCACAGTTATGTTAAGAGTACCAGTACTTCACCTTACTCTTCAACAAAAACTTCGATGAATTTCGAAAATAATGGTATCTATTTCCCAAGCACAACGCATTCGTTTGCCGCTGAATTGAAGAGTAACTGGAATACCATGAATAATGACCTGATCATTGGCTACACTTCGGTGGTTGACGACCGTAACCCGATGGGCGGAAATTTCCCGGCTTTAACAATCTATGATAATAAAGGAACAATTTATGCCGGTTCTGAAACATTCTCCACCGGAAACCAACTCAAACAAAATATCTTCACCATCAACGACAATTTCTCCATTTACAAAGGAGCGCACACCATTACTTTTGGTGTTAACGTCGAAATGAGTAAATCGTACAACCTCTTTATGCGTCAGGCTTATGGCCAGTACACCTACAATTCACTGGACGATTTTATGAACGATGCACCAGCTTATCAGTATGAAGTTGGTTACTCACTCGTTGACGACGTTGTTGGTGATGGTTCAAAAGCTGCTGCCGATTTCCGCACCGTACAGGCTGGTTTTTATGTACAGGACGAATGGCAGGCCAACGACAAATTAAAGTTAACCGGCGGTATCCGCTTTGATATTCCTTTCTACCTTGATCAACCAAATGCAAATGGCAACCAGGCTGTATGGGATAATTTCAACGATTCAACCCTTGCACTTGTCGAAGCCGCTGGTTTGGATACCTACGGCGCAAAAGCCGGAGAAATGCCAAAAGCTCAACTCATGTTTAACCCACGCATAGGTTTTAACTATGATGTAAAAGGTGATAAAACAACGCAATTACGTGGAGGTTTAGGATTGTTTACCAGTCGTTTACCTTTAGTTTGGCCAGGTGGCGCTTACACCAATAATGGATTGACCATTGGTGGTGTTCTTTGGAAAACTTCGAACCAGGGTGGTATTTACCCAATCGAATTCCGTCCACAATGGGATAATCAGTATCGTGCTGAGGATTTTGGTGCAACCGATAAAATTCCTTCAGGTCAGATGGATATCTTTGCTAAAGATTTCAAATACCCACAGGTTTTCCGTACCAGTTTAGCTGTTGACCAAAAATTGCCATGGGGCTTGATTGGAACTGTTGAAGCCATGTACACCAAAACACTCAACAATGTTTTGTACTTCAACCTGAACCAGCCTGTTGCTACAAGCAACCTCACCAATGGCCCTGATGACCGCCCAAAATTTCCGGGTGGAAAAATCGACTCAAGGTACACCAGGATTATTCTTGGAGCCAATTCAAGCGACGGTTATTCTTATAACCTCACTTTCCAGTTGACCAAACCTTTCGAAAACGGCTTTGCTGGTAGTTTAGCCTACACTTTTGGAAGTGCAAAAGCACTAAACGATGCTACATCTTCACAAAACTCTTCGCAATGGAGATACATGGAAAATGTTAACGGTTTGAATAACCTCGATCTTTCTTATTCAGATTTTGACATGGGTCACCGTATTCTTGCTTTCCTTTCGTACCGTTGGGAATATGCCAGCAATTTTGCCAGCACCTTCAGCCTTGTTTACAACGGACAGTCGGGTCAGCGCTTCTCTTATGTTTATGCTGATAAAGGAAATATCAATGGTGAAGGCGAAAATCCTGGTAACCTGATCTGGATTCCTACTGCTGCAAGCGAAATCAATTTTGTTGACATCGTAAAAGATGGTGCAGTTGTAAAAACTGCAGCCGAACAATGGACTGATCTAAATGCTTTTATCGAAAGCGATAAATATCTTAGCGAAAACCGTGGTTCGTACGCCGAAAGAAATGGCGCCCGCTTACCTTTCGAAAATATTATTGATTTTAAATTTGCACAGGATTTTTACCTCACCGCTTCTGGTAAAAAACATTTACTGCAACTTACCTTTGATATTTTCAACTTCACAAATTTGTTGAACAAAGAATGGGGTGCACGTCAGTACATCACCAACGATGCTTTCCAATTGGTTACTTTCACCGGCTTCGAAGCTGACGGAACAACACCTAAATTTAATTATACCGGAAAAACCAGTGTTGACGATATTTACAACATTAGTGATTCTGGTGTTAACAGCTCAAGATGGCAGGGACAGATCGGGATCAGATATACTTTTAATTAATCGGTCTTTACCTGATAAAAAAGAGGTTCAGCGATGGACCTCTTTTTTCTTTTCGGAAAT
>CAJATL010000231.1 GCA_903944895.1 uncultured Bacteroidota bacterium | reverse complement strand
CAGTTGTTTGAATTTTGGGGAAAACGAAAAAACGGAGAAATTTTCCCTAAAGAGGTTATTTGTAACAAAGGGCGGCACTTCGGCAAAGATGTTATTATTACCACCGCCCGTGATGTTACCGAACGGAAAAAATCGGAAGCTACACTGCACGAAACCAACACCATGTACAACGATTTGGTCCGGCTTATTCCGGTTGGAATTTACAGAATGCGCATCAAAACCGACGGAACAGTGAACTTTGAGTATGGCAGTGAGAAATTCTGCAAAATGCTAAACCTCGGCAAACAAGAGGTTATCAACGATCCTGAAGCAGTTTTCGGCACCATTCATCCCGACGACCTTGCTTCGATAGGCGAAGCAAACCGGCAGGCGGCAAAATACCTGCAACCATTTCGCTGGGAGGGCCGGTGCAGGATAAATGGGGAAATCGGCTGGCTTCGCATCGAATCCGAACCAACCATTTTGCCAGATGGCGACAGCTTGTGGAACGGCGTTATCATCGATATTACCGACCGCAAGGTTATCGAAGATACACTGCGCGAAACCAACGCTTATCTCGAAAATCTCATCAATTATGCCAATGCTCCGATAATCGTTTGGGATGCCCACTTCAGGATAACACGTTTTAATCATGCTTTTGAACACATCACCGGCCGCACTGAGGCCGAAGTAATTGGTCATTCGCTGGAGTTGCTGTTTCCTCCCAATCTTGCCAATGAAGCCATGGCACAAATTCGCAAAACACTTACCGGCGAACGCTGGGAAACCGTGGAAATCGAAATTTTGCATCGCGACAATTCAATAAGAACCGTGTTGTGGAACTCGGCTACAATCTATGCAACCGACGGCAAAACACCGATCGCAACAATTGCCCAGGGTCAAGATATCACCGAACGGAAACAAACCGAAGAGAAACTCCGCAGCCTCTTCGAAAATGCTCCTATCGGGATTTTCCACTCTTTACCCGATGGCAGATTGATTACGTCAAATCCTCCTATGGCAAAAATGCTGGGATATTCATCTCCTGAAGAATTGGTTGAACTTACCAGCGACATTGCCACCCAGATTTATGCCGATCCCGATATCCGTCCGCATATTATGAAAAAACTAATGAAAACGGATGGATGGGTTCATCTGGAAGATGTAGTTTGGCGACGGAAAGATGGTAGTCTCATTAATGTTGATATGACTGGCCGGAAAGTGCTGAACCCGGACGGATCAATCGCCTATCTGGAAGGATTCATCAAAGATATTACCGAACAAAAAAAGGCCGAAATGCTGCTTCGTGAGAGTGAGGAAAAATTCCGCGAAATGGCCAACCTTTTACCCCAGATCATTTTTGAAACCGATCTTCAGGGTAAACTCACTTACGTAAATAAGCAGGCATACAAAATTATGGGATATGATGAAAATGATCAGGTTATCGGATTATCCTCTCTTGAATTTCATATTCCTGAAGAACGACCAAGGGCTATCGGCAACATCCAGCAAAAAATTGCAGGCAAAACCCTTGAAACAAGTGAATTTTCGATGCAACGAAAAGATGGTTCAACTTTTCCGGCAATCGTTTATTCCAACTATTATCTGATTAATAACAAACCAGCCGGACTGAGAGGACTTATTGTCGACATCTCGGATATTAAAAAAGCGCAGAACTTATTAAAGGAAACCAACGCCTATCTCGAAAACCTGATCAACTACGCCAATGCACCTATCATCGTGTGGGACCCGCAATTCCGCATAACACGTTTTAATCATGCTTTCGAATATCTGACAGGCCTGAAAGAATCCGAAATAATTGGGCAGTCGCTGGAACTTGTGTTTCCTCCCAATCTTGCCAATGAAGCCATCTCACAAATTCACAAAATACATGCTGGCGAGCGATGGGAATCAGTGGAAATAGAAATTTTGAATCGCGACAATTCAACAAGAACCGTTTTGTGGAATTCGGCCACCATCTTTGCAACCGACGGCAAAACACCGGTCGCAACAATAGCCCAGGGACAAGATATCACCGAACGAAAAAGGGCTGAACAGGAGATCAAGCTCAAAAACGAAGAACTTAGCGAGCTGAATGCTACCAAAGACAAATTCTTCTCCATCATCGCCCACGACCTCAAAAATCCTTTCAACAGCATTTTGGGATTTAGCGAATTATTAAATGACGAAGCCCGCGACCTTGATTACGATTCGATCATTCAATATTCGGGCATTATTAATGCATCGGCACAACATACTTACGAATTGTTGGAAAGCCTGCTCGAATGGGCCAGGATGCAACAAGGCCGGATTCCCTTCGAACCCCGTACCCTTTTACTGAACGACCTCCTGGATTATGAGCTTGAAGGTCAGAAAATTTTTGCCGATCATAAAAACATCCAGCTGATAAGTGAAGTTCACGAAAATCTGCTTGTTTCGGTCGATGAAAATATGATTAGCACCGTGGTGCGCAACCTGATTTCGAACGCAATAAAATTCACGCCCAAACACGGAAAAGTGAAGTTGTCGGCCAAAACAAAGGATAACGTGATCGAAATCTCGGTGACGGATTCCGGCGTCGGGATATCAGTTGATGCGCTTAACAAGCTTTTCAAAATCGAAACCAGCTTTTCGACCCGTGGCACCGAGAACGAAAAAGGCACCGGCCTTGGATTGTTACTCTGCAAGGAATTTGTCGAAAAACACGGTGGGAGGATTTGGGCTGAAAGCCCCGATAGCCAACGGGGTGACGGTAGTACGTTTTATTTTACAATTCCTTTTGGTGATAAATCTTAAAAAATGACCAACGACACCAGATTAACAAGAGCGTCATTGATTACACAACGGAACATCGTGGATTTCATCATAAGTTCCGGTGTTTTCGAGGCATTTGTGGTCATAAACCTAACCTGGATAAACCAGAAATAACAAATAACAAATAACATCCCGATAGCTATCGGGATGACTTTTGGGATTTCTGCCAAAAAAAACATCAATTTCAAAAATAAGGCACTAAGGGTGCTGATGAGAAATCTGATGTATCCAGTTACTCATGAAAGTTTAATTTGGAATAATTGATTACTTTTAATTAAAACACAGAGTCAATAAAATTTACCCATTGTGGAAAATCATAACAAGCATATGCGCAGTAAGGCTACACTCCGTCAACAGGCTGAAGACCTCCTGAAAAAAAGGTCATTGGAAAATCCTCATTCACTTTCTGGAGCTGATTCTCTGAAATTCATTAACGAACTCGAAGTGCACCAGATTGAGCTGGAAATGCAGAATGAAGAACTTTTGCAGGCAAAAGAACAGGCAGAAGAAGCTATCGAAAAATACACGAATTTGTATGATTTTGCGCCTACCGGGTATTTCACGCTTTCCAATACCGGCGAAATTATCGTTCTAAACCTTGTTGGTGCAAAGATGCTTGGGAAGGACCGCTCGAATTTAATTAACAGCCGGTTTGGCTTTTTTGTTTCTAATGAAACAAAACCTGTCTTTAATGCCTTTTTAGACCGTGCTTTTACTAACAATGGTATCGAAACCTGCGAGGTGGTGCTTTTGGCAGATGATAAACGGTCAACTTATGTTCATCTTTCGGGAACCATTAACGGAAAAAGAGAACAATGCCTTTTAACTGTAACCGACTTCACCGAACGTAAAAAGGCTGAACAGGAAGTCAAGCTCAAAAACGAAGAACTTAGCGAGCTCAATGCCCAAAAGGACAGATTCTTCTCCATCATTGCCCACGACCTGAAAAGCCCTTTCAATTCGATTATGGGTTTTAGCGAAATTCTTGTCGGGCAAATCAACGAAAACGACTATGACGGGATTAAAAGATACGCCGAAATTATCCTGGAATCATCACAACGCGCAATGGATTTGCTGATGAATCTGATGGATTGGACACGCGCGCAAACCGGCCGGATGGAATTTAATCCTGAGTATTTCGAAATTATCGATCTGATCGATGAAAATATCCTTTTATTTGATGGCATTGCAGCCCAAAAGGGGATTACTATCAATCGGATATTACCACCCAAAATCCCTGTTTTTGCAGATAAAGAAATGCTCAACACAGTTTGTAGAAACCTGATTTCGAACGCTATAAAATTTACAAAACCAGAAGGCGAAATCTTCATTTCGGCAATCGAAAAACAAACCGAAATTATGGTTTCGGTAAGCGATAACGGCGTTGGAATATCAAAAACCAATATCGGAAAATTGTTCCGTATCGACCAGAATTATACAACTTCAGGCACCAACAGGGAGCAGGGAACCGGCCTGGGATTGTTGCTCTGCAAGGAATTTGTCGAAAAACACGGCGGACAGATCCGGGTGGATAGCCTGGAAGGCATTGGGAGCACGTTTAGTTTTACACTTCCCCTGAATGCAATTACATAAAATAATTACGAATATTTAGAAATGGAGCATACAGGGAAAAAAAATTACCAGGGAGGCACTGATTAAACTAACAGGCATCTAGAGACTTGTTTTAATTCTCAGAGCCTGACAGATTACCTCGCCAGGAATGGCATTACAAACTCCTTTCTACACGCTGTGCCTCCGCGGCAAAATACATTGGCACCACCCAACTAGCTTCAGAAAGAAAAGGTGAGCATTTTTATTTTACTTTAGCTGACAATTTATTAAGCATCACATATTCCTTTTACATTGAATTACATGAACAACATACAATTCGACAACAAAAACACTGAAGTTATCGGATTTTCCGACATTTTCGACCTCAGCGAAATTCAACACCTGCAGGATCTGTTTTCTGACGCTACCGGCGTAGCTTCCATTATCACCAGTCCCGACGGCATTCCAATAACCCAACCCAGCAATTTTTGCAGGTTTTGTCGCGATCTGGTTTTAAACACCGAAAAAGGTCGGGCCAAGTGCTATGAAGCCTTTGCATTGCCTGAACTCCGCGATTCATCTGATTCCTTAATAATGCCTTGTGCCGGTGGCGGATTATTATATTCCGGTACCCGGATTTTGGTAGGTGACAGGCATATCGCTAATTTGGTTATCGGGCAGGTGCGCATTCAAAATTCCGATAAAGAAAAGATGTTGCAGTTTGCAGGCGAAATTGGAGTTAACCATAACGAATTAAAAAATGCGCTGGCCGAAGTTCCTGTGATGCCTTTGGAGCAGTTTTCAAAAATCACTCAATTATTATCAGCATTTTCAAATCAACTATCCGAAAAAGCATACGCAAATTACCGTTTAAAAAAACAAGATGCCAGGCAGAAAAAAGCCGAAGATGAATTACGAAAAAGTGAAGAAAAATACAGGCTCATAGCCGAAAACACCAGCGACACCATTGCTGTCTTAGACTTAAACCTCAATTTTATCTATGTCAGCCCTTCGGTCGAAAAACTTCTTGGATATACCCAGGAAGAGTTCCTGTTCTTAAAAATTGATCAGGTACTTACCAGGGCAAACGCATGAATATTTTACAACTTGGTTTTCATGTTCGGGGAAGTTATTTTTAAAAAGGATTCGTAGGTTCAGGGGCGTAAGTTGTTATTTATCAGGAATAATATAGAAGTGTAAGTTGTGAGTTTTTTAGATT